>CAZFZI010000009.1:0-22684 GCA_964523275.1 uncultured Candidatus Saccharibacteria bacterium | reverse complement strand
AAAATATTATGGCAAGAACAATTGGTATTGATTTGGGAACAACATTGTCCGAAGTTGCCGCCATCGTCAATGGCGAGCCGAAAATTTTGGAAAACAAGGAAGGGTCGCGCCTCACACCTTCGGTGGTGGCGACGACCAAAACCGGCGAGCGTTTAGTCGGTGTTTTGGCCAAGCGCCAGCAAATCACCAACCCAAGAAACACTCTGTTTTCGGTGAAACGTTTGATTGGCCGGCGGTTTAGCGATCAGGAGGTGCAAAAAGATCTGAAATTGTTGCCCTATGAAATGCGAGAGCGCGCCAAAGACGGCGGTGTGGAGGTGAAAATGGGCGACAAGTGGTTCGCGCCCGCCGAAATTTCAGCGATGGTTTTGCAAAAGATCAAGCAAGATGCCGAAGCTAAATTGGGCGAACCTGTGGATGGCGCGATTATCACCGTTCCGGCCTATTTTGACGATGGCCAGCGCAAAGCCACCAAATTGGCGGGCGAGATTGCCGGTTTTGACGTGAAACGCATCATCAACGAGCCCACGGCCGCCGCGCTTGCCTATGGCCTCACCAAAAAGAAAAACGAGCAGGTTTTGGTTTATGATTTCGGCGGTGGCACTTTTGATGTTTCCATTTTGGATATTTCCGAAGACACCGTTGAGGTGAAAGGAACCGGCGGCGACAACCATTTGGGGGGCGATGATGTTGATCAGCGAATAATGGATTGGCTGGTGGACGAATATAAAAAAGACAATGGCGTGGATTTGTCAAAAGATGAATTGGCTCTGCAAAGATTGAAAGAGGCGGCCGAAAAAGCCAAGATTGAGCTTTCCACGGCAATGGAAACTGAAGTTAATCTTCCGTTCATCACCAGCGACGCGGCCGGACCCAAACATTTATACTACAAATTGACCCGCGCCAAATTGGAGGATCTCGTGCGTGATTTGATTGAAAGATCAATCAATTTGGTGCGCCAAACGCTTGAAGACGCCAAATTGAGCGCCAAGGATATAGAAGAGATTGTTTTGGTGGGCGGTCAAACAAGGATGCCCATTATCAATGAAGAAGTGAAAAAATTCTTCGGCAAAGAGCCTAACAAATCAATTAATCCCGATGAGGTGGTGGCTATCGGCGCGGCGGTGGAGGCGGGAATTTTGCAAGGCGAAGTGAAAGATGTGCTTTTGCTGGATGTGACGCCTTTATCGTTGGGAATTGAAACGATGGGAGGCGTGAATACGGTTTTGATTGCCAAAAACACCACGGTGCCCACGGCTAAATCACAAGTGTTTTCCACTGCCGCTGACAATCAAACCTCGGTGGAGATTCATGTTTTGCAGGGAGAACGGCCGATGACTGCCGATAATAAAAGTTTGGGCAAATTTATTTTAGACGGAATAATGCCGGCACCGCGGGGAATTCCGCAGATTGAAGTGAGTTTTGACATTGACGCAAACGGAATTTTGAGTGTGACCGCCAAAGATAAGGCGACCAATAAAACCCAGACCATCCGCATTGAAGGTTCCACGGGCATTTCCAAAGAGGAGGTGGAAAGGATGAAGCAGGAGGCGCAGGCCAATGCCGAAAGCGATCACAAAAAGCAAGAAATGATTAATGTTCGCAATGCCGCGGATAATTTGATCTATACCGCGCAAAAAGCTTTGCGCGACGCGGGCGACAAAGTTGCCACGGACAGCAAAAAAGAAATTGAAGAAAAAATTGAGGCCTTGAAAAAAGTTAAGGATGGGGATATGATGGACGATGTGAAGGCGAAGACTGATGATTTGTCGCAAACACTTTCCAAAATCGGGGCACAGATGTACCAGTCTTCGGCAAGCTCAGGCCAAGGCCAATCCGGACAGGCGCAAGGCGCTACCGGCCAAGCTGGCGCGGCCGAGCAAGACTCGCAGAACGGAGAACCAAAGGAAAAGAAAAAAGAAGAAGGCGCCGCGGAAGGAGAATACAAAGAAAAATAAAATCAACTGGATTAAAATATTCAATATTCAACCGTCCAATTTTCAAAAAAAGAACAATATTCAATAAACAAAAACTTAATTTGTTTGAAAATTGGTTCATTGAAAATTTTTTGAAAATTGAAAATTGAAAATTGAAAATTGCATTCGTGCCTAAGGATTATTATAAAATTTTGGGAGTGCAAAAAAACGCGACTGCCGATGAGATAAAAAAGGCCTATCGCGGTTTGGCGCACAAATACCATCCCGACAAGGGAGGCGACGCGGAAAAATTCAAGGAGGTTAATGAAGCCTACCAGGTGCTTTCGGACAAGCAAAAACGCCAGCAATACGATCAATTCGGCAATGCGTTTGACGGCAAAGGATTTTCGGGATTTGGCGGCGGTGCGAATATGGGGCAGGATGGCTGGTTTTGGGGCCGCCCGGGCGCGGAATTTGATGTTCAATTTGATGATTTGGGCGAAATGATGGAAGAGATGTTTGGGTTCGGCCGGCAGGGCAACAAGCGCCGGCGCGATGGCAAACGGGGCAAAGATATTCGTTTGGATGTTGAAATCTCACTGGAAGATGCGTTTTTGGGGGTTAAAAAGGAATTCACTGTCTCAAAGAATGAAGTTTGCCCGCGGTGTTCGGGAACCGGTGCCGAGCCGAACACCAAAATCAAAGAATGTTTTTCTTGCCGCGGCACCGGCCAGGTGCAGCAAATCAAAAAAACATTTTTGGGATCGTTCACTCAATATGTTGTTTGCCCGGAATGCGGCGGCGAGGGACATCGCCCCGAAAAGCCTTGCAACGTTTGCAAAAGCGAAGGCAGAATCAAAAAAGACGAAACCTTTAAAGTTGAAATTCCCGCCGGGGTTGACAATAACCAGGTGATTAAGTTAGAACAGAAAGGTGAAGCCGGCCGGCGCGGCGGCAAACCCGGAGATTTATATGTGAGGATATTTTTGAAGGCTCATCCGGTGTTTGAAAGAAAGGGCGATGATTTGTATGTTCTGCAAAATATTCCGCTGTCGCAAGCGGTTTTGGGCGGCGAAATAGATGTGCCCACAATTGAAGGCAAGGACATTTTGCTCAAAGTTCCCGCGGGCACCGAATCGGGCAGAATTTTCCGGGTTTCAGGCAAGGGCATCACGCGTTTCAACGGCTTTGGCCGGGGAAGTATGTATGTGCAGACCGAAATTGAAATTCCCAAAAAGTTGAACAAAAAACAAAAAGAACTGCTGGAACAATTGCAAAGCGAAGGATTATAATATTGAATTTTAAAGGTCGTCCCCCTGTTGTGACGGGGGTGCGACATTGATAGACTGTATTTTTTTGCTTTACATTAGAAATTAGAAATTGAAAATTCTTTCCCCCGCTTCGGCGGGAGAAAGGCATTCGCCCCTGTAACTCAATGGTAGAGTAGATGCCTTTTAAGCATTAAATGAGGGTTCGATTCCCCCCAGGGGCACACGAATTAAAAAACAGCCGTAAGGCTGTTTTTGATTATCATCCGAAAAATTGGATGTATACACTTCTATGTGCGGTTTGCGCGGGTTTTGTGTTTTGCACTCCACAAAAAATGGCAAAAAGAATATAATTAAAAAATGGCAAAAAACAAGGCGATAAAAATATATATGGGGCTGAGATTTTTCTCGGCGATGTTTTTCTCGGCGGTCGTGGCGGTTAATTTGGTTTATCAGGCCACGGTGGTGGGATTAAATCCCTTGCAACTTGTGTTAGTGGGAACGCTTTTGGAATTTTGCACTTTTGTTTTTGAGGTACCCACGGGAATCGTGGCGGATTTATACAGCCGCAAGCTGTCAGTTATCATCGGTGTTGTTTTGGTTGGTATCGGATTTATGATTGAGGGATTGATTCCAACGTTCGCGGCGGTGCTTTTTGCTCAGGTTGTTTGGGGCGGCGGCTACACTTTCATCAGCGGCGCGCGCGAAGCTTGGCTTGCCGATGAGGTTGGAAAAAACGCGGCTGGTGCCGCTTTTATGAAAGGACATCAAGCGGCCGGTATCGGGGTTTTGGCTGGTATTGCAATGAGTATGGTTTTGGCAAATATTGATGTCCGCTTATCCATTGTTATTGGCGGTTTATGCTATGCACTGCAGGCGGTGTTTATTGCGTTTTTGATGCCTGAGAATAACTTCCGACCCATTCCGCCAACCAAGCAAGAAACTTTTTTATCCATGAAAAGGGTTTTTGTCCAGGGTATCAAGCTGGTTAAAAACAGTGGCGTTTTGAGAATTGTGATTATCACCGCGGTTTTGTTTGGAGCTTTCAGTGAAACTTTTGACCGGCTGTGGACGCCTTATCTGATTGAAAATTTTACTTTTCCGGAATTTGGCGGCATAAAGTTGGCGGTGTGGTTTGCGGCGATTGCGATGGTGGCAATGTTGTTGAATGTGTTTGTGACCGAAATTTTCAAACGAAAAACCGATTTTTCAAACCATCATTCCACAATGAAGGCGCTCATATCGGCAAGCGCGCTTTTAATTTTTGGAGTTGTCGGATTTGCTTTGGCGCAGGGCCTTTTGGCCGCGGTGGCAATGTATTGGCTGGCGTCAATTTTCCGGGAGATGCGCGTTCCGCTTTATGACGCGTGGATAAATCAAAATGTAACCGCCAAAATTCGAGCAACGGTGTTTTCAATGCATAGTCAGGCGGATGCCATTGGCCAGATTGTCGGCGGGCCGATCTTGGGGATTATTGCCGTGGCATTTGCCATAAAAACGAGCATTATTGTCGCCGGGCTTATTCTTGTGTCAACACTTTTCTTCTATGTCCACTCAATGAAAAATCACAAACTAACGGAAAATAAAATATAAACAAAATCAATCTTGCCGCAAGGCGGGTTTTTGGTTGATACCAAAAGGGGAATGTATATACAAATGTATATACATCCAAATTTTTATATGTTCCATATGGAATATATGAGGCGTTGATTTATAAACACAAAAGAATTAAAATTCGGGTATGGACGGGATAAAAGCAAAAAATAAAAAATATGAGAAATAAAAATATTTTCAAGCTGGTTGCCAGTATTTTGATTTGCCAGGTGGCTGGCGCCGTCGGCGGGTTGGTTACGGCTTCATCGGTGGAGAATTGGTATCAAACGATTAATAAGCCGTCGTGGACGCCGCCAGGGGGAGTGATTGGCGCGGTGTGGACGGTGCTTTACTTATTCATGGGATTTTCGCTTTATTTGGTGTGGGTGAAAAATTGGCAAGTTGAGCAACCTCTAATCGGCCGCGTCGCGCGGGCGTGGAACAAGATCTCACAAAAATTGCTTGACGGTGCGTGGCAAAAGCAAAACATCATTGGTATTTTTTCCGTTCAATTGGCACTCAATGCTTTGTGGTCATTTATATTTTTTGGATTAAAATCGCCGGGATGGGCGTTTTTTGAGTTGCTGATGTTGTGGGCGGCGATTTTATACACCATTATCAATTTCTGGCGCGTGTCAAAACCCGCGGCATATTTTCTTTTGCCTTACATCGCATGGGTAACCTTCGCCGGCTATTTAAACTTTTCCATCTGGCAGATGAATTGAAAAACCGGGACAATGAACATTCCAACATTCTTGAGAATGTTGGAATGTCGGTGATAATTTTTAAATTATGCCCTATATCAAACACGAGGAATTTTGGGAGCGCAACGAATATGAAATGTGCCAGATGTTCGGCGATTTGTTGTTTATGAATGTGGAGAAATTTTCTCCTGAACTGGCCAACGATCCAGACAGAGTTTTTTTAAGCGATGACGATATTGCGCTTTTGGACAAAACCGGAACTGTGAACCGGATGTTTCGCAAATGGTTGCAAACCGCATGGCTCAACGAGGGCGATTCGCAACATTTTGACGGCGCAACGCCGCGCCAAGAACTGGCCGCGCTCTATCCCGATCTTGATTTAGGTCGGGATTTTATTTCGGTGAAACTTGAGAAAGACCAAAAAGGTCGGTGGGCGACGCTTCCGGCCTATTTTTCCAAAAATTCACTAAAGGCCCTTGGCGGCGGCGCGCTTGAAGCGGGATTAAGAAATTTGAAAAGTGTGAAAAGGGGAGAATTGGCGACGCCCCAGTTTGATTGCGAATTCGCGACCTTCATTAACTTTTTGGAAATCAGCAATAAATTCGGCAAGCCAAAGCAAAAATTTCAGGATGAATTTACCAAATATTTCTCTTTATTTTTCCACGCCGCTCCGGCAAACGTGGTTCTAAATTCCGGTTTGAATCCGGATGAAGAAAAATTTTTGAAAATGACCACCGAATTATACCATTATTTCCAATGGCTTTTTACCCACCAGAAAAAAGGCAAAGACGATTTTTTCGGGATGGATCCGGTGTTCCGGACAATGTGGGGAATTTTTCAAAAATTCAACAAAAATCTTGCCGGTTATGACGAAATAATCCGAACAGATGAACAGGCGATGGAGCGATTTGCCAAAAAAGGCAAAGATTTTAAAAAGGCAGTTGAAGTGTTCCATCGTTTGGGAATAGCCCTTGACCGTTATTTTCTTTTTCCGCTTGACCGTTATTTCGGAGGGGTGGAATGCGTTTGGACGAGCCGCGAAACGTTTTTTGATGAAATGGGGCATATGATTGCTTTTTTGAAAAACAAGCTCAAGGCGCCGGAATTTGATCCTGAAGCAAAAAAACATTTGGACATTGGCGACACATTATCCGATTTGCGATATAATTGGTTCGCTCCGCCCACGGCATTCCGTTTTTTGGAATCGCTGTATTCCGAGTAGTGAACATTCCAACATTCTTGAGAATGTTGGAATGTCGGTGATAGTTAAATCAATAGGCGAATACATTCTATGGAATGTTTCGCCCGAAAGGCGGAATAAATGGGAGGTTGGGCCAAAATAATTTAATTAATTTTATGAATAATTTGGACGAAAAAGCCGGGGAGTTTTGCGCGGCCATCAAAGAAACCGAAGAATGGCAGGCGTATCAAAAAGCGGCCAAAATTTATGGCGATGATAAAGGCGCGCAAATTTTGATGAATGACTTTTTAATGGCGCAACAAGAACTGGCGATTTTGCAAGAAGGCGGTTTTTCCGGGCAAGAGGAACAAAAAGAAAAGTTTGAGGTTCTGTTGGAGCAAGTGAGGAAAAACAAGGCGATCAATGAATTGGCAAACGCTCGCAAGAAAATGGAAGCTCTGGTCGGCGATCTGGCGGTTTCCGTTAGCAATGACATTGATTTTCCCTTTAACCTGCTGCCAAAAAAGAGTTGCGGTTGTTGCGGATAGATTCGCGCTATGGATATTGATTAAATTTGTGTTGGCTGTTGCAGCGGTTGCGTGGGTCGGACCCGCGCAATTTTTTATTTTCATATATTCCATATGGAATATATGTGGTTTTACGGTATATGTTATGCAAGGTGTGCATGGGCGGGCGGGAGTTTACAAGGAGGAGGAAAATTGGCATAATGGGAAATGAAAAGGGGCAGAAAAAGATAATTGCCGTTTTTTTATGGTTAAAAAAATATTATTTTCAATATTGCTGGCTGTCGTCGCGGTTTTTGGACCGGTGGCGGTTTTGGCGCAAAACCAGGCGACTGTGTATTTTTTTTGGGGACAAGGGTGCCCGCATTGTGAACACGAGAAAGAATTTTTAGCTGAATTACAAACTGAATATCCGCAAATTATGGTGCGGGATTTTGAAGTTTGGCAAAATGCTCAAAACCGACAAATTTTGATTGATATTGGCGATCAATTGGGAATTGATATCGCGGGGGTGCCGTTTGCTATAATTGGCGACAAACATTTTATCGGCTGGTATGATGAGGCTTCCACGGGCAAAGCGATTGAGGCGGCGGTATTGAAAGCGATTAATGAAGGATGCCTTGACGTGGTTGCCAAGATCATCAATCCGGAAGGCGAGACACAAGAAAACGGAACTTGCGGACAAAACGATAAAAAAGAAATTCCCGAAACGCTTAATATCCCGCTCTTCGGCCAAATCTCAACCCAAAATTTATCTTTGCCGGTCGTCACTGTGATCCTGGGCGCGTTGGATGGATTCAATCCGTGCGCGATGTGGACGCTTTTGTTTTTGATCACCTTGCTTTTGGGGATGAAAGATCGCCGGCGGATGTGGATTTTGGGTAGCGCGTTTATTGTAGCGTCGTCTTTGGTCTATTTCACGTTTATGGTTGCGTGGTTAAATCTGCTTTTGTTTATCGGTTTTATTTTTTGGGTGCGCTTTGCCGTGGGCGCGGTGGCAATTGGTGGCGGAGTTCATAATCTAAAGGAATATTTTTCCAAGAAACCGGCGGTTTGCGCGAATGCCGCTGATCCGAAAAGAAGAAAAGTTTTTGATAAATTGAAAAATATCACTCAGCAAAACAATTTTTATCTAGCCTTGGGCGGTATTGTTTTGCTGGCGTTTGCGGTGAATTTGGTGGAGCTGATTTGTTCGGCTGGATTGCCAGTAATTTTTACGCAAATTTTGGCAATGAGCGGATTGTCCGTGTGGCAGTATTATCTTTATATCGCGCTCTATATTTTAGTTTTTATGGCCGATGATTTATTTGTGTTTTTCGCGGCAATGGTTACCTTGAAAATGGCGGGGGTGACCACCAAATACCAAAGAGCATCGCATTTGATTGGCGGTGTTTTGATGCTTGTTATCGGGATATTATTGATATTTCATCCCGAGTGGCTGATGTTTGGATAGGCTGTGGTTGTCTGATGCCAAGGGTATCTTGAAGCATTTGGCAAAATGGGGTATTATTACCAGCGGAGGATGATAAGGATATTTAATTTACTAAGCTAAATTTTTTTGGGCGAAAAATAAATATATGGCAAAAAAATCAGCAAAAAAAGAAAATTTGGTCGTGGTTTCTTTGGGGGGATCGGTGGTATATCCTTATGGAAATAAATATAGCAATGGGCTTGATATCGAGTTCTTGCGCGATTTGCGCCAGTTTCTTTTGGCACAGGCAAAAACAGGGACGCGTTTTGTGATTGTGGTGGGTGGCGGAAAATCATGCCGGATATATCAAAAAGCCGCGCGCGAGGTGATGGGCGAAAAAAAGAACAACACTGATCTGGATTGGATTGGCATTCAGGCTACAAGAATGAACGCGTTGTTTGTGGCAAAAATTTTGCGGGAAATTTCTTTTCCCCAAATTTTGGATCACGAGCCCGGGAAAAAAGAAATCAGTGCTTTTTTGAAAAGCAACAAAAGGGTTTTGATGGTTTCCGGATGGGAGCCGGGATGGTCAACCGATTATGATGCCATGCAATGCGCGCGGATATTCGGCGTCAAGGAGATTATTTCAGCCAGCGACGCGCATTTTGTTTGCGACAAAGACCCGCGCAAATTTGAAGATGCCAAGCCGATAAAAGAGCTTACGTGGAGCGAATATCAAAAATTGATTCCTTCCAAATGGGTGCCCGGGCTTTCCACGCCGGTGGATCCCATCGCGGCCAAATTGGCCAAGAAAATCAAGCTTACGGTGAAAAAGATCAAAGGCAGTGATATTGAAAGCTTTCGCAAGGCAATAGAGGGCGATGATTTTGAGGGCTCCATAATCCATAGCTAAAATTTTTTCGCCGCGTTTCGCGGCGGGTTTTATAAAAATGTGAAAAGCGATATTCCCGAAGAATACCAAACCGGGTTTGCCCGGTTTTTGGGATGCAAAATTGATTTGTCGGCGCGGCCGTTGATCCCGCGGCCGGAAACCGAGTTTTGGGTAAAGCGGGCAATTGTTGATTTGGCGCGTTTGCCTCAAAAAACCATCCGTGTTCTGGATATTTTTTCGGGTTCCGGATGTATCGGTGTCGCGGTTGCTGGAAATTTTTTGCAATCGCTGGTTGATTTTGCCGATATTGATTCGTCCGCGATCGGGCAGATTGAAATAAATTGCAAGATTAATAAGATTGCCGAAAGCCGGACGCGAATATTCAAGTCGGATGTTTTTGATGATATTCCGCTCTGTGAATACGACGCGATTTTAGCCAATCCGCCCTATATTGATCCGGCCAAAATCGGGCAGGTGCAAAATTCAGTGCTGGATTGGGAGCCGTTGCGGGCGCTTTTTGCCGAAAAACGCGGATTGGCGCTGATTGAAAAATTTTTGCGCCAGGCAAAAAAATTCTTAAAACCGGAAGGTTTCATTTATCTTGAATTTGATTCTTCGCAAAAGCGGGATATAATAAAAATGCTGAAAGCTGGAAATTATTCTTCGTTTAAATTTTTCAAAGACCAGTTTGGCCAATGGCGTTTTGCCAAAATTATCAAATGAAAAAAATAATTTTAGTTGAAAGCGATTCGCATCATATTAAAATGTACCGCCGGATTTTTGAAGGTGCAAACTTTGATGTTGATCTGGCGTGTACACAGGAGGAGATGTTGGAAGAATTGCGCGATATTCGCAATGGCGATTCCCAAAAGCCTGATTTGGTGCTTTTGGATTTTATGCTGGCTGACGGCCACGGTGTGGAAATTTTAAAGGCCATCAAAAAGAGCCACTTCACCAAAGACATTCCCGTGTTTGCGGTGACCAATTATCAAAACCATGATTTTGAAAAAGAGATTGAAAAATTGGGGATAATGCCGGAAAAATATCTGATAAAAGCGCATCACACTCCCGCCGAATTGGTGGATGCGATGGAATGTTATCTTGGGCAAAAGCCGCCCCGTCCGCAACGCCTTCAAAACACGCTTTCTTGACACCGATATTTTCCATGATTTTTGCTGCTCGCATCCGGGCAGTTTTTTGTTAGGACATGATGGGATTTCGGGTGTGGATAACTTGGCGTTTTCAGCTTTATTTTGGCGGTGTTTGACATTGGGAATATATGGGTTTAAAGTAAGCATATGTGGAGAAATGTGTAGATAAGTGGGAAAGAGTGGAAAACTGATCAATTATGTTTATCGGCGAATATACATATTCAATAGATGATAAGAAGAGATTGGCTGTGCCGCCCAAATTTCGACGGCAATTGAAGAAAGGGGCGGTGATCACCCGCGGTTTGGACAATTGTTTGTTTTTGTATTCTCGCGAGGAATGGGAAAAGCTTGCCAAAAAATTGAGTGAAATGCCGTTGTCGCGCGCTGATGCGCGGGGATTTGCCCGGATTATGCTTTCGGGAGCTATGGAAGTTGATTTTGATAATTTGGGGCGGATATTGGTGCCGGACTATTTGAAAGATTATGCCAGGTTGAAAAAAAAGGCTGTTGTGGCCGGGCTTTATAACCGCATTGAAATTTGGGGCGAAGATGAATGGAAAGCGTATAAGGATAAAACGGAAAAGGAGGCGGGCGACATCGCCGAAAGATTGAGTGAGATGGGTGTGTAAATAAAATCAAATTTTTAATGATAAACGATAAATAAAGTTTTAATATTAAAATTTAAAATTTTAAAATTTGTTTAACATTGGATTTTAGATTTTGATTTTATGTCTCACATACCGGTTTTATTAAATGAAACGATTGAGGTGCTTGATCCCAAGCCTAACGAAGATTTCATTGATTGCACTTTTGGATGGGGTGGGCACAGCTTGGCTATTCTTGAAAAAACGGCGCCCGGAGGCAGGATTTTGGGACTTGAAAGAGATGCTCAGAGTTTGGCGGGGTTGTGCGAAGAAATAAAACAAAATCCGCGCCTGATAATCGTTAATGATTCCTATGTTAATATCGCCGCCGCTGCCAAAATTCATAATTTTGAAAATGTGAGCGGGATATTGATGGATTTGGGGATGTCTTCATGGCATGTGGATCAAAGCGGCAAGGGGTTTTCTTTTGCCAAGGATGAGCCGCTGGATATGAGATATGATTCCGGCGGTGAGCTCAATGCCGCGGATATTATCAATGATTGGCAAGTTAAAGATTTGGAAAAAATATTCAAAGATTTGGGCCAGGATGCCAAAGCCAAAAAAATAGCGCAAGCTATTGGCGCGGCCCGAAAAATAAAATCAATTGAAACCACGGCGCGATTGGTTCAAATTGTTAAAATGGCGGCGCCCAAAGGAGGAACAAAAAGTTTGGCCAGAATTTTTCAAGCGTTGCGAATTTGCGTTAATCATGAATTTGAGAATATCAAACAGGGGATTGCCGCGGGACTTGAAATTGTGAAACCGGGAGGAAAAATCGCGGTAATAACATTTCATTCCGGCGAAGACAAGATTGTTAAAACCGAGTTTCGCGAATTGGTTGTGGCGCAAAAAGCGAGGGCTATGTTCAAAAAACCAGTCGTTTGCGGTGTTGATGAAATGGCAAAAAATTCGCGCGCCCGATCGGCGAAATTGCGGGCAATAGAGAAAATCATTTAAACATTAAAAATACGAAACTATGAGCAAGAAAAAACAATCGCGTCTGAAAAAAGAAATCAAGAGTTTTAGAATGTTGTCGTCGCTGGCGATATGTGTGCTTTTGTCCGGCGCGGTTTGCCAGTTGAATTCGCACATTCACCAAAATTCGCTGATCGGCGATTTGCAAAAAAATGTTGCTTTGCTTTCTTCGGAGAATGATATTCTTGCTGCGCGGCTTTCCCGGTCTAATTCATTGGAAAATTTCAATCAATATCGGATTGCTCAAGCGGAGAATTATGAAAAAGTTGACATTGCCGGTATGCAATATATTCATATTTCGGGCGGGGAATTTGCCAGAAAATAAGATATTGCTGATTTATGATTATGCCTCGCCGCAAGCGAGGTTTTGAATTAAAATGATTGCTAAAACGGCAAAAAACAAAAAGAGCGATTGGCGGGCATATTTAATATTTTTTTTGCTCATTGCGGCCTGTGTGGCGGTGTTGGCTCGTTTGTATTATTTGCAAATTTTTTTGGGCGAGCATTATCGCGTTTGGGCTCAGGGATTCCAGATTTTTGCGGGCCAGAATCGCGCCTCTGAGCGTGGAGAGATATTTTTTGCCGCCGGCCAGCCCTTGGCGATAAACCAAGATTTTTTTTATTGCTACGCTTCTCCTCTTAACATCAAAGACAAAGATGCCGCCGCGTCTTTTGCGGCGCAAGTTTTGGGATTGGACAAGGAAGATTTGATTGAGAAATTTAGCCGCGAGGCGCTTTATGCTTTGATTAAGGAAAAATTGACCGACCAAGAAGCGGCGGCCATTGACGAGGCGGCTATTGAGGGTCTTTACGCGGACAAGAAAAGAATGCGCTATTATCCGCAGGGTGTTGTGGCGGCGCAATTGGCGGGGTTCGTGGATGAAGATGGTATTGGCCGTTATGGTTTGGAAGATTATTATAACGATGAATTGTCCGCGGGCCAGAGTATTTTTTTGAACATTGATTACAATATCCAGTATCAGGCTGAAAATTTGCTGTCCGCCGCCAAAGATCGATTGAACGCAGTTTCGGGGGAAGCGATTGTTGCTGATCCCAAGACCGGCGCGATTTTGGCGATGGCCAAAACGCCCAATTTCAATCCCAACGAATACAAAGAATTTGCCAGAGACGGCATTGATATTTTCAGAAACGATTCTTGCCAGATGCTGTTTGAGCCCGGATCGGTTTTCAAGGCCGTAACCATGGCATCGGCACTCAACGAAAAAAAATTGACTCCCGAAACCGACTATGTTGATGTTGGCACGGTTAAGATCGGCGGTTGGCCGATTTACAACTATGGTTATCGGTCCTATGGCCGGCAAACAATGACCAATGTTTTGGAGCATTCGGTGAACACCGGCGCGGTGTTCGCTCAGAGCCGGCTGGGCGATCAGCCGTTTGCCGACTATATTGAAAAGTTCGGGATATTTGAACCGACAGGGATTGATTTGCCCGAAACTTTTTCGGAAAATGACGAATTCAAAAAAGGTTATGCGATTAATTATGCAACAGCGTCGTTCGGGCAGGGGATTTGGATGACATCAATCCAGTTGATCAGGGCCTATTCGGCGCTGGCCAATGGCGGCGTTTTGGTTCAGCCGTCGGTGGTTAAAACCGGCCGCAAGGATTTCAACGAGAAAAAAATAAAACGGGTGATTGATGCCGAAACTTCATCAACAATCTCGGCAATGCTTGCCAGCGTGGTTGACAATGGTTTTGGCAAGTCGGCCAAGGTGCCGGGTTATTCCATCGCGGGGAAAACCGGCACGGCGCAAATGTCGTGGTCCACTTTGGGAATTAACGAGCGCGGTTATTCGGACAAAACCACGCAGAGTTTCATCGGCTATTTTCCGGCCGATGATCCGCAATTTTTGATTTTGGTGAAGCTGGTGGCGCCCGATGTGAACACCGCCGAATATTCGGTGATTCCGGTTTTCAACGATTTGGCAAAATACGTGATCTATATCTCGCAACTGCCCCCTGGAGAAGAAATGAAAGAAAACGCTTCCGCGGTTTTGCCCGCGGATTCGCCCACGCCCGCCGCCACAACCACCGCGGAAGAATAAACACAAATCGACAAAAACTCTCCCTTGGGAGAGTTTTTTTGCGGCCCCAACCGGAGTCGAACCGGTGTTACCTGGATGAGAACCAGGCGTCCTGGGCCACTAGACGATGGGGCCATAACAGCGTTATCATATCACATCTTTCTTTTTTTTCCAGCTTTTTGAAATATTTGAGCGATTCCCGCGGACAGGTTTATCGCATTATCGGTAATTGTTGAACAATGTATATATTCAAATATATACATCCCGCCGCGTCCGCGATTTTGATTAAATGAAATGAATGATGTGAAACAAATAAAAGGATGTCAAACCCAAACCCCATGCTCGCCAACGATTTTAGCCGCCGCGACCGAAGGAAATCCTGACGCAAGGAAGGGCGGCCAAAGGAAATCCCGAGTAAGTCCGAGAGAATGTGTTTGCGTAAAAGAGCTATTTTGTTGGTATTAAGGCAGATTACAATCCAATCCGGTTGAATTCAATCGGGAAGGTGAATGTATCAATTGATCAATTTTTTAAAATCTATGGTTAATTGGCATATGGCGCTCGGAATTATTTCGGGCTTCGTGCAAGTTTACTCAATTGTTCCGTATATTAAAAGCATATTGAAGGGTCAAACCCGGCCAAACGTAATTTCTTGGTCGTTGTGGCTGGTTCTGCAAGCAATTGCCATTTTTGGCCAAATCAGCGCGGGCGCGTCGTGGTCGTTGATTTTTCTTTTGGCAATGTTTTTTAATATTGTGCTGGTTTTGATAATTTCAGCAAGAGGATATGGTTATAAAAAATACGGTTGGCTGGATTTTGTTTGTTTGGCCAGTGCGATTGCCGCGATAATTGTTTGGAAAACCACGGGTGATCCGGTATTGGCGATTGCCGGCGTGGTTATCGCCGATTTTATCGCGCTGATTCCCACGATTGCCAAAACTTGGAGAGAGCCGTTCTCGGAATCTGCAATTTCTTGGTTGATTTTGACGGTTGCCGCCATATTGGCGATTTTTTCAACGGTTAAAATTGATTTTGCCAACCTTTTATATCCTGTTTATGCGGTGCTTTCTTCTTTGATTGTTGTGTGTTTGGCTTATTTCGGCCAGCGAACACCGAAATTTAAAGTGACGTGTTAAACATGCGTTTGAGAATTGGCGCGAGCGGGATTTTGTGTTTTTGGGCGGTTGTGCGATAATGCAGATACAAATTAAAGTAAATAACAATCAAAAATATGTTTAAAGATGCTCAACAAGAATTTGACAAGTGCAAGGTTTGTAAAATGCCGCTGGAAAACGAACAGGACGCTTGCCCTTGCAATCCGGCGCTTTGTTTTCATTGTTGCCAATGTCCGGAAGATTGCGTTTGCGGATGCAAAAAGCGGATGAAAAAAGGCGACCAGAATGTTGAATTTTGATTGAGGCGCGTTTTTTGGATGTATATATTTAAATATATATTTGAATATATACATTAACGATATTTCAAATCAAATATACGGATTTTTTGTATGAAAAAGATAATTGTTTCAATTTCAATTGTTTGTGTTCTGTGCGCGGCGGGATGGTTGGTTTGGCAAAATTTGCGAAAATTGGAAACCGACATTCCTGCGCGCAATGATGAAGCCAAAACACGGGAAATTTTGCTTTATTATTATAATTCGGAAAACGATAAGGATAGCGAAGGTAATATCATGTGCGGTGTTCAAGGATTGGTTGCGGTTAACCGCCAAATTTCATTAAGCCAAACGCCGGTTCAAGGCGCGATAAATCTATTGATGAAGGGGGAGTTGTCAAAAGAAGAAACCGCCGCGGGCGTTGCCACCGAATTTCCGCTTGAAGGGTTGGAATTGAAAGGCGCGAATTTGAATGATGGATTTTTGACCTTGGAATTTGGCGATCCGCAAAACAAAACAAGCGGCGGATCATGCCGCGTTGGAATTTTGCGCGCGCAAATTGAGGCCACGGCCAAGCAATTTGAAGGCGTTAACGAAGTCCGCTTTGTTCCCGAAGAATTATTCCAGCCATAATTTTATCTGTCCTTGACGCAAGGCGATTATTGGGCGAGAATAGAGATATAACATTATCAAAAATTTTTATGGTTGAAACACTTTTTTATTTTTTGGGATCGGTGTTTTTCTTTTTGTGGGTATCAATTCTGTTGGTGATTTTGATTTTCACGATCAAGATTATGCGCAAAATCGTTTCAATTGAAGTGGAGATCAAAAATACCGTTGGCGAGGCAAAAGACGCCGTAACCGAAGTGAAAAACAAAGTGGCGGCTTTTTCCATCAGTATTGCGGGGATTATGGCGCTTCTGAAGAAATTAATTGAAATTAAAGATAGAACACGAAATAAGAAACACACAACAAGGAAGGCGCCAAAAAAAGAAAAAAATACCGAAAAATTTATTGAAGAGGAATTTTAGAATCATTTAGACATATAAACATATAAACATTTAAACACTCAGACACAAAAAAGCGCCGAAGGGCGCTTTTTTGTTAAAGGTTAGAGATTGGCGGTTAATGGTTGTGGCTAAACTCGTTTGGCGTATTCTCCGGTTTCAGTGTTGATTTCCAAAATATCGCCGGGTTGGATGAACAATGGCGCTTGGATGGTGGCGCCGGTTTCCATAACCACGGCTTTGGTGCCCGATTGGGCGCGATTGCCTTTGAGGCCCGGCGCGGCCTCTTTAACTTTTAACTGAACTTTGATGGGCAAGGCGATGCCGATCACTTCGCCTTCGTAAACATTAGCCTCAACTTCTGTGTTTGAAGTAAGGAATTTCGCACCGCTACCAATTTGATCTTCGGTTAATTCAAATCTTTTTGAAGGGTCGTTGGCATAGTTGAAGACGAATTTGTCCCTGTTGGCATAAATAAACTTCGCGGAAGTTTTTTCAATTTCGGTTTCCTCAAAGTTGTCCCCTTGGTGGAATGTTCGTTCAAGAACTTTTCCGGTGATAAGGTTTCTTATTTTTGTTTGCAACATACCCGAAGCGCGAGCTTTTTTTATTTGCTGGAATTCAAGAACTTCGTGAGGCTGGCCGTCCAAAATGAATTGCACGCCTTTGCGCAAATCGGAATAATTAAGCATGGAAGCGACTTTTAACTGTTAACTTTTAACTTTTAACAAAATTGCTTTTGTTAATGGCCAATAGTTAATAGTCAATGGTTAATAATTCAATCAAATTCACGTTGACATTCTAATCAATTTCTTGATTTCAGTCAACAATGCGCCATTCAATTTTTTCTTCTTTATCGGCATATTCCAGCCATTCGCCGGCGGAGGTGATTACAAACCATTTTTTTCTGTTTTCCGACCAAACCATCGGATCGCCCAAATAGAATGGTTTTTTGACGATTTCTTTCGGTTTCAATTTGTCCAGTTCAAGCCATTTTTTGAAGACGGTTTCAATGGCATAGTCCAATTTGCGCGAATTTGCCCAGTCGGCGACTTTTTTTATCGCATCTTTGGCCGTGGCCACCGATCCGGCCAGTTCAATTAATTGTTTGGCCGGCTTGGTATAGCGTGAATAAACAATATCGCGCTTGCGGGCGCTTTGCTTTAACTCGTCAAGATTCACCCCTTTGGTCTCAAAAAAATAGGTGATGATTTGTTGGATGGCGGTTTCTTCCATCAGCTCTTCAAACCGCTTGATTTTGCCGGTCTTGATGTATTCTTTTATTTTTTCAATATTTTTTTCTCCAATGCCGGCAATTTTGAAGTTTTTTTTAACTTTCAAATTTTTATAAATTTCAGCAACGCTTTGCTCCGAGGAAATCAAAATCGCGGCAGCCTTGCGGTATGCCTTTATCCTGAATGTTTCGCCGCCTTTTATTTCCAGCAGGCGCGCGATCTCCAAAAACTTGTCGGCAATCTCTTTATTTTCCATTGATTTGCGCGATTAAGGCATGGTAAAATTTTTTGCCCGCGTCCAATTCCTTCTTGCCTTTTTCGGTGATTTCATAAATTCGCCGCCGGTTATCCATCGTGCTTTTAACGAATCTGTCGGCTTGCAGGCGATAAAAAACCCGATAGGGAGTGATCTTGCCCGGCCGGAAACCGAATTTTTGTTCAATCAAGTCGGGAATTTCCCAGCCGTAGAGCGGCTTTTTATCCAAAAGTGCCAGAATATAGATCCAGAGATTTTCTTTGGTATTTGATTTTTCCAAGCGTTGAATCGGTGTCATTATAATGAAATTTGACATACTATTTTACGGTGGTAAAATAGTTGTAGGTCGTAAAATAGTAGATGATAAATATATAATACATATTAACAAAAAAAGATATGGAAGAAAACACAAATGCGGAGGGAAAAAAGATCCGGCTGGCAATTGCCGGAATTGGCAATTGCTGTTCCAGCTTGGTGCAGGGAATAACTTATTACAAGCACATCGGCAAAGATGATGAGCCTGTGCCGGGATTGATGCACAACGTGATTGGCGATTACGCGCCGCGCGATATTGAAATTGTTGCGGCATTTGATGTTGACCGGCGCAAAGTGGGCAAAGATGTGTCTCGAGCGATTTTTGAAAAGCCCAATTGCACCAAGGTGTTCTGCAAGGAAGTGCCTCAAACCGGCGTAGAAGTGCAAATGGGGCCGGTTCTGGATGGGATTGCCGATCATATGAAAGATTATCCCGAGGATCAGTCGTTTGCGCCGAGCGACGAAAATCCGGTTGATGTGACCGAAGAACTAAAAAAGGCCAAAGTTGATGTCTTGGTGAGTTATATGCCGGTGGGCTCGCAGAAAGCTGCAGAATACTACGCTCAAGCCGCGTTGGACGCAGGTTGCGGATTTGTGAACTGTATGCCGATATTTATAGTTTCCGATGAAGCTTGGGGAAATAAGTTCAAGGAGAAAAACATTCCTTGCATCGGCGACGACATCAAATCGCAAATTGGCGCAACAATTGTCCATCGGACTTTGACAAAATTGTTTGCCAACAGGGGGGTGATTGTTGATCGGTCCTACCAATTGAACTTCGGCGGCAATACCGACTTTTTGAATATGTTGTCTCGTGATCGCTTGAAGTCAAAAAAAATTTCCAAAACCGAAAGCGTTGAATCCCAATTGGGCAAGCGGTTAAGCTATGACAATTTGCATATTGGCCCTTCGGATTGGGTGCCGTTTTTGAAAGACAACAAAGTTTGCTACATTAGAATGGAGGGAAGGAAATTCGGTGACATACCCGTTGATATAGAATTGCGCTTATCAGTAGAAGATTCTCCGAATTCCGCGGGCGTGGTGATTGACGCGATTCGTATGGTGAAGCTTGCCAAAGATCGGGGAATCGGCGGCCCGTTAACCAGCCCATCGTCATATTTTATGAAGCATCCTCCCGTGCAATTCACCGATTCTCAAGCTTACGATATGGTGGAAGAATTCATTGCCGGCAAGCGCGACCGCTAAACTCAGAGATTTATGATTTATGAATTGAATCTTAAATCTTAAATCTTAAATCTTAAATGCTTGATCTTCATCGCAATCTATTCAGGGGCATGGAAAGCAAAACCGCGGAAATTTTTGCGGTCTTTCCATTCACGCCAAATCAATATACCGGATTTTCTATCCTGATGATTTTAGTTTGTGATTATTTTATTTTTTCGCAAAATTATTGGGCGGCACTGTTGTTTTTTGCCGTATCTTCGGCGCTTGATTTTGTTGATGGCGCGGTGGCACGCAAGAAAAATTTGGCAACCAAAAAAGGAGCATATTGGGACACCGTCGCCGATCGCTATGTGGAGGCGGTCTTGTTGTTCGGCTTGCTATTTGCCGGTTTGCCAATTTTTTACTTGCCGGCAAGCGCGTGGATATTTTTGGCACTGTTTGGGTCAATGATGACCACATACGCGAAAGCCGCGGCCAAAGAAAAGGAATTGAGCTATGCTGAATTGAAGGGCGGGCTGATGTCGCGCGCGGAAAGATTGGCAATCTATGCCGCGATTATTGTTTTGCTTGGGTTGAGCTCGCAATGGGCAGTGATTTTGCTGGCAATTTTGGCGGTTTTGGCCAATTTTACGGCGCTGCAAAGAATCGCCAATGCTCTGCGATAGGATTGTGTTGCCATTGAACATTGAAACAAAAAACAGACCTTACGGTCTGTTTTTTGGGATTGGATTTAAATTCCGTAATAAAGTTCAAATTCAGCCGGCGCGGGCCGAGTGCGCACGAAATCATATTCGGCGGTTTTTTTATAATCAATCCATGCATTAATCAATTCCTTTGAAAACACTTTGCCGCCAAGCAAATACTCGTGGTCAACTTTCAGCGCTTCCAGCGATTCTTCCAGCGATGCCGGCACCTGGGGAATGTTGCCGCCGTTTTTATAGATGTTGCCGTTGGCCGGCTGTCCCGGATCAATTTTTTCGGCGATGCCGTCCAAGCCTGCCATCAGCATTGCTGAAAATGCCAGATATGGGTTGCAAGTTGCGTCGGCGGGACGGAATTCAATTCTTTTGGAAGCGCCGGAATTGTTGTACATTGGAATTCGTATGGCCGCCGAACGATTGCGTGCCGAATAGGCCAAATTTACCGGTGCTTCAAACCCGGGAACAAGGCGTTTGTAGGAATTGGTTGTTGGCGCGCAAAATGCCATTAACGATTTTCCGTGTGTCAATAATCCGCCAATAAACCACAACGCGGCTTGGCTCAATCCGGCATAGCCCTTTTGATCAAAAAACAAAGGCAGGCCGTTTTTCCAGAGCGAAATGTGCGTGTGCATTCCCGATCCGTTGTCGTCAAACAGCGGTTTGGGCATAAAGGTCGCGGTTTTGCCGAAAGAGAGAGCCACATTTTTTATTGCGTATTTGAATAACATCAATTTATCGGCTTGCGTTAGCAGGGTATCATATTTTATATCAATTTCGGCTTGCCCTGCGGTGGCGACTTCGTGGTGTTCTTTTTCCACTTCAATTCCCAGGCGTTGCAATTCGGCTACCATTGCGCGCCGCACGTTCATCGTCCGATCCGCGGGAGACATCGGAAAATATCCTTCCTTGTTGCGGATTTTATAACCCAATCCGTCATCTTCGCAGTTTTCATCCCAATTCGCTTCGCTTGATTCAATGCGGTGGAATGAGTAATTTTGATTGCTTCCGAATTCCGCGCGGTCAAAAATAAAAAATTCCGCTTCCGGACCAAAATAGGCAGTGTCGGCAATGCCGCTTTCTTTCAGAAAGGCCTCCGCTTTTTGGGCGGTAAAGCGCGGGTCGTTTTTGAAACGGCCCTTAGATTCCGGATCATAAACATTGCAAACCAGACTGCCGACAGGTTCTTTTCCGAAGCTGTCAACTATGAAAGTTTCTGCGTCCGGAATAAGCAGCATGTCACTTTCTTCAATTGCTTTGAATCCTCGGATTGATGAGCCGTCAAAACCAACTCCTTCGGAAAATATTTTTTCGTCAAATTGGTCCAAAGGAACCGCAAAATGCTGCCAAGCTCCGGGCAGATCGCAAAATTTGAGATCAATCATCGCCGCGCTGTTTTTCTTGCACAATTCAATAATTTCTTTTAGTTCCATATTTTTTTAATTATTTCCGCTAGTTAAATAAAAACAAAATCCCCGAATCTGGTTTCGGAGACGCCATCGTCTTTTTACGAAGCACTTCGTTGTGCTTTATGTATGGATTGTATTAAAAAATTGCAACAAGGTCAAGGTTTTTTAAAATCGGCGGAAATTATGATGGCGTTGGCGATTTCTTTCATGCTCATGCGTTTGTCCATTGCTTTTTTATGAAGCAATTTGTAGGCGTCCTCTTCTCCGGCGGAAAATTCTTTCATCAAGATTCCTTTGGCTTTTTCAATTATTTTGCGGGTTTCCAATGCTTCTTTTAACGCTTCTTTTTCGGAGAACAGCAGGGCGTTTTCAATCGCGCCGCCGGTGGCTTTGGCAATCAATTCAAAAAGAGTGGTTTCGGTTTTTGAATAGCTTCGCGGTTTGGAATGCTGGACATTGATCACACCCATAACTTTGTCGCGATAGACGATTGGCACCGATAAAAATCCTTCAAACTTGTCTTCGGGAAGACTGTTGACAATTTTAAACCGCTTGTCGTTATAGGCTTCTTTAGCAATGGCAACGGTTTTTTTGTTGCGCGCCACCCATCCGGTGATGCCTTCGTTTAATTTTAATTTAATGTTGCCGATATCCAGTGGTTTGGGATTCAGCGATGCGCGTAAAACCAAGTTGTTGCCGTCAAGCAAATATAAAAAACAAGAATCAGCTTTGGTGACGCCGCTCACGATTTTCACAATTCGCGCCAGCACTTCTTTCAGATCCAGGTTATAGCTGATCGTTTCTATGATTTCGCGCAAGATTTTCAATTCTTGGTTTTTATTGATGGCGGGTTTTATTTTTTTAATCTTATTTTCCATAGAATTTC
>CAZFZI010000008.1:19698-22750 GCA_964523275.1 uncultured Candidatus Saccharibacteria bacterium | reverse complement strand
GGTTTCGCTTTGCAAAATTGAAAAACAACCGCAAAGCCGCGTAACAACTAAAAAACGCCGATGCATTCGGCGCCTTTTAGCGAGGGGAACAGCTCATCGCGAAATCAGCCAAGCTATATAGTGCAATCTGGCAGAGACTGCATGGCCACACCCAACCTCCTCCGCTGACAAACTTTCTGCCTGTATTGGGTAAAAACCCTCATCCCCTCACTTGTTATTTAGCGGATTGAAATTGATTTGTCAAATCACTGTATTGTGGACAGGAATCAAATGGTTCGGCAGGCTCACCATCCGGTCAATTTTAACAAGCAAGCACAAGGCGTTTAACCTTGAACTTGCCGAAGAGTGCGCCCGACAGGAATCGAACCTGTAGTCTTCAGCTTCGGAGGCCAATATTTTATCCATTAAACTACGGGCGCGGTTACATCCCTCCTTGGCGGGACAATTTCCAATTTCCAAAAATTAAAACTGCGCTTTAAACCTTACGCTTTTTGGGCGATTATGTAAAGGTTGTTTTCTCTGCCACCGGATTGCAATATCCCCGCTTTTTCAATTTCAAAACCGGCCGCTTGCGCCAATTTTTCCATTTCGCCCAAGGAAAACGCGTGATGATACCGCTGGTATTCGTTTTGCCAAGGAATAAAAAAATCTCCAAAATCCAATTTTTCCAGCCCCAGCGCGATTCTAACTTGAGTTTTGGCAAAACTTTTCAACCTCTTCCATTGTTTTGCTTCTATCATCGTTGCCAAGCGCAAATCCCAAACCAGAACAATCAATCTTCCTCCGCGCCGCAGAATGCGAAACGCTTCTTTGAAAAATTTTTGGCGGCAAATCTCGGAAGGAATATGATGCAAAACCGCCAATGAGACCGCCAAATCAAACACCCCGTCATCAAACGGCAAAAAAAGCGCGTCGCCGATTGCAAAACTTGCGTCGGGATTTTTACAAGCAGCAATTTTTATCAGTTCCGTTGAATTATCAATTCCGGAATAATCCGCGCCGCGATCTTTGAAAAAAGAATACAAACGCCCGTTGCCGCACCCGATATCCAAAATCTTATCGCCGGCCTTGGCGTAATCGCCAATCAAATTTTTTGTTTCCAAATGAACATAACCGCGCGTGGCGGAAAACGCTTCGGCAAAACTGTCATAGTTTTGGCGATTTTGAATCTGTAATTTATCGGCAGTTTGTTTATCCATATGTTGCCAATTTTTTGATTTCGTATTTTTCCAATCGCGCCACCGGTATTTGCTCAACCTGATTATCTCCTTGGCTTACAATGAGCCGAAACCAAGGAGTATAGGTTCCGGGATTGGCTTTCATGTCATCGCGGAGATCGCCAAACGCCATCCATTTCCAATCATCGGCCTCTTTCGGGTTGATAACGGGCCGGCCGTCAAATTGGCCATAGAGCAAATGATCATATTCATATTCAATCAAATCCCCCACCTTGGCTTTGTAGACAAATTCCACGCCAGTTTCCTTAATTGGAATGAAAATCCCCATTTCTTCTTTTAATCGTTTTTTGGCGGCAACCAGCAAATGAACTCCGGGAGCCGGATGCGAACAGCAAGCGTTGCTCCACTGCCCCGGACAATGGTATTTAACCATTGCCCGTTTTTGCAAAAGGATCTCCCGCTTGGAATTGTAAACCATTATTGAAAAACAACGATGCAAAACGCCCCGGCGGTGAACATCCATTTTTTCGCCTGTTCCAATTGGATTGTTGTCTTCGTCAACAAGAAGAATGTCGTCCATGGCAAAAGTGTGAAACTAAAAGCGAAAAGTTGAAAACGGGACGCGTATTTTGAATTTTCATTTTACGCCTTTCGCTTTTAGCTTTTTGCTTCTATGATTTCAAATATTTTATGCGATTGATGCGCGCCCTTAACCAAGCGCACCTTGCCCGCCGGCACGGCAAAATAGAACGCCACCAATTCCCTCACCCGCGCATTGGCCATGTTGTTCTCCGGTTTTTCGCGCACCGCAACTTTGAGAGCATCCTCGGCAATTTGAGTCACCAGCTCTTCTTTGGCGCAGGGATAAACATGAACTTTGATCAACAATGTAAAATGTAAAAACCAAAAATCAAAATGACAATTTAAAATTGTAAAACTGAAATTCCGAAAGGAATTTTTCCATAATTTTACATTTTGATATTTGAATTTTTAATTTAAATAATCCAGATATTGCAAGGCCATTCCTTTTTGATACGCAAAGCTTTCCCCGTGACCGGGATAAACCGTTGTGCCATCGGGAATCAATCCATCAAGTTTTTTCAGAGATACAGCCATCTCTTCATTTGAACCGCCGGGCAAATCCGTGCGGCCGATGCCGTTTTCAAAAAGAGTGTCGCCCGAAATTACAAAATCATCACCCAACAAGCAAATACCGTCTTGGGTGTGCCCCGGAGTTTTGACAACTTTCAACTTTGAATCGCCAATCGTTAAAACATCTCCTTCTCTGAGATCATGCAAAACTCTAACGCCAAACTTTTCAGCAATTTCATCGTTAGCGCCAATGTGGTCAAAATGGCAATGGGTGTTAACGATAAATTTCGTTTTCGCGCCGGTTTTCTCAATCGCATCAATTATTTTTCGCGCTTCGTCTCCCGGGTCCACCACCGCCAGTTCCCCGTCATCAACAAGCAAATAGCAATTCGCTTGCAACATCCCCACCGCAATCCTTGTTATTTTTATTTCCATAAAACCAAGAATCATTTGAATCGCAATGTCGTCCGCAGCCAATCATTTTTGCGGCATTTGTGAGCACGGCGGCGCGAGCTTAAAGCAATTTTTATAGCAATAAAAATTGCAGTGCCGTAATAAAGGTTGGCGAGGAACGATTTTGCGATTCAAATGATTTACATCCCAAACCCTCCCATTCCCATTGATTGCATTTTTTTGGCCACCACCATCTGCGCTTTTTTCATCGCATCATTAACGCAATCCTTGATCGCTTTTTCTTGATCGGGAATGGCAAGTTCGGGATTTAACTGAACGTCTTCAATTTCCAACTTGCCGTTCATAAAAACCTTCACGCCGTTTTTCTC
>CAZFZI010000008.1:1580-19598 GCA_964523275.1 uncultured Candidatus Saccharibacteria bacterium | reverse complement strand
GAACGTCTTCAATTTCCAACTTGCCGTTCATAAAAACCTTCACGCCGTTTTTCTCATTTTCAATTTTTTCGTTTTTCAGCGCGCCCTGGATCTCCTGCAATTTTTTGATCTGTTTCAATTTCTCAAACATTTTTAAAAATCATTAGCCATTGAACCTTAATCCTTAACGAAAATTCTTGGCTTGAATCCGGTTAACGATTAACAGCTAACGGTTAACGGTTATTGTGCTACACCTTTGACTTTATCGCAAAATCATATAATTTCAAGATATGCAAAGTTCAATATCAAAAATTATCGCGCAAAAAATAGTTGATGCCAACCCGCAGACCAAATCAGAGTTGGAAATGTTTAAACGCAAAATTGCCAAGGAGCTGAAAATCCGCTGTCCCAACAATATTGATTTGCTGGCCGCCTTGAAAGCTTTTTGCGCAAGCTCGAGCGCGCTTGATCCGCGCAAAATCGAACAATTGAAAAATTTGCTCAGAACACGGCCGGTGCGATCATTGTCGGGCATTGTCAATGTTTCGGTTTTAACCAAGGCCTATCCCTGCCCGGGCAACTGCCTTTACTGCCCCAACGAACCCGGGTTTCCCAAAAGCTATCTTTCGGGCGAGCCAGCCGCCGAACGCGCCAAATTGCTAAAATTCAATCCTTATGTTCAAACAAAAAAACGGCTGGAAAATTTGGCCGCCGAAGGCCACAACATTGACAAAATAGAATTGCGCGTGATCGGCGGCACATGGAGCTTCTATCCAAAAGCATATCAAGAAAGATTTATCACGGCCTGCTTTGCCGCCGCCAATGACTATCCTTCGGCTCGCTCCGCTCGCTTGGGACCTCGCGGATTAACGCTTCAGCAGAAGAAAAATGAAACCGCAGAATGCCGTATCGTGGGAATTTCGGTGGAAACCCGCCCCGATTATATCAACGAAAAAGAAATTGTCCAATTGCGGAAATTGGGCGTCACTCGCGTTGAACTGGGAATTCAAAGCATTTATAACGACGTTTTGGAAAAAAACTTGCGGGGCCACAAAATTGATGCCGCCATAGAAGCCACAAAATTGTTGAAAAACGCAGGATTCAAAGTTTCCTATCAAATAATGCTCAACCTTTACGGTTCATCGCCAAAGCGGGATTTAGCAATGGCCGAAACCTTATTTTCTCATCCCGATTTTTGTCCCGATTTGCTAAAAATATATCCCTGCGCGGTGCTCAAAGAAGCTCCTCTTTATGAATTTTACCAAAACAAAAAATACAAACCCTATTCGGACAAAAAATTGATTGAAGTGGTCAAGGAAATTAAAAAAATCACCCCGCCATGGGTGCGCATTGAACGGATCATCCGCGACATCCCCTCTCCGCGAATTACCGCCGGAACCAAAGAAATTTCCAATTTGCGGCAAATTATCGCTGAAGATATGAAGCGCGAAAACTGGCAATGCCAATGCATACGTTGTCGCGAAATAAAAGGTGAATATGATTCCAATGAAAAAATAATTTTGGTGCGCCGTGATTATCCGGCCTCGGATGGTTTGGAAATTTTTCTGAGCTTTGAAAATGAAAGCAAAAGCAAGCTTTTTTCGCTGTTGAGACTGAAAATAGCACGCGTAAAATCCAAATTTCGGGCGAATGATTATTCGCCCCTACGCGATGCGGCAATCATCAGAGAAATTCATACCTACGGACTGCAAACCGCGTTGGGCCAAAAAGCGGTTTCCGCCCAGCACACCGGCTTGGGCAAAAAATTGATTATTGAGGCCGAAAAAATCGCGCAAAAAGAATTCAATCTAAAAAAAATCGCCGCGATTTCCGGCGTTGGCGCACGCAATTACTGGCGCAAATTCGGTTATAAATTGAAAGATACCTATATGATTAAAAATTTGCGCGAAGCCGGTTAAGATCTTCGCGCCGATTGTCGCTTCTTTTTATTTTTTCGGTGCTTTCCTTCGACTCGTGCAAGTCGATGGAGAAAAATAAAACGATCGAAACGACAATCCCTGAAATATGTGCCATCCTTCAAGCAACGTTCAAGTTGAGGTTTTACCTCAAACGCAAATTCTTGAGGTCAAACCTCCACAAATTCGCTCCCCGGTGAAGAATTACTTTGTGCTTCTGTCGCGCCATTTGCGTTCAAGGGCGCGGGTTTGGGGTTCGTCAAAACCGAAGTGGTGCGCGATTTCGTGCCACACTACGATTTTAACCAATTCTTTGATTTCATCATCAGTTTTTGCCTCTTGCTCAATCGCGGTTTTGAAAATTGTGATCTTGTCGGGCAGGCGGATGGCATCGTTTTTCCCCCACTCGCTTTGGGGAATCCCCTCATATAATCCCAACAAATTGCCGCGTTTTCCACCCTCAACAACAACAGCAATATTATTCAGCGCGTTTTTTATTTTTTGCGGCAATTCGTCAATCGCAAGCGCGACCAATTTTTCAAATTCATTTATTCCCATAATTTTTGCGGGCACTTTGACCCTTTTGATTTTTCAAGTTTTGCGCGCCCAGATATTTCTGATAGATGAACCGGCTGGGAGTGCGATAGGCGGTTTTCCCTTTTTGCGCGTTGTTGGAAGAATAGTTTTTCATTAAAAAGGATAAGTAACGGTTTCAAGGCGCCGGCTGGCCGCGTCAATCTCTTTTTGGCTTGTCCTGCTGGCTTTAATCCCCTTTTCCAGCGCCGCCAGCGTTCTATCGTAAGTAGCACGATCCACCGGAAAGGGTGTGCCATCTTTCCCGCCCACGGCAAAACTATACCGCGCCGGATCTTCATAGGACGGCTTGGCCCCATAAACAATTTCCGCCACCAGCGACAATGCCCTGATGGTTTTGGGGCCAACACCCTCACCTGCCAGCAATTGCAAAAAATTCTCCGGCGCGGCAAAATGCGCTTTTTCAATTGTTTTTTTAAGCCGCTTTAAATCAAATTTTTCCGAAACCACCGGATGCCAATGGAATTCCACATTATTCAATTCCATATCAACAAAACCGGGCAGGCGGCTCTGAGCTCCCAGACTGTTGCCTGCCGAAGAAGAAACCCGCGGCATTTCTTTGGCAGAATTTCGCGCCATTTTTTGGAAATTTTTCAAAAACGCAATGGGTTCTTCTTTCACCAAATCCGCGGAAATTTTTTTGTTTTCTTTGCTTTCTTTTGCCGTCAGATTGAGCGATTTTGCGCGCACATCGCTGGCAATGCCCGAATGCGGCTCGGTCGTGAAATCATTGACGCCGTCCGACAGCCAATGATAGCGCCGCGCCTTCTGCGAATCAACATTCATCCCTTGCTGGACCACCGCCCATTTTCCGGAATTTGTGAACATTAGATTGTGGGCATAAATGGAAAATCCGTCTTGCACCAACGACGAATCAACTTTTGCCGCCATTTTGCTGGCATTGACCAGCTTGCCGGTTTTTTGCTCGTCCCAGCCCAAAATTTGGCCCCACGCAATGGTTTCTTCGGGAGTCTTGCGCGACACCCGCTTGCCACCGCAAACATAAAATCCCAATTCCGTTTCCATGCCGCGCACCGCCTCTTTTAACGCCCCCATAGTGGTCACGGTGAGCCCCGAAGAATTCCAGTCAAATCCCATCACGCAACCCAATGACTGAAACCATGCCGGAGCCGACAAGCGTTTTAGCAGTTCATCGGGACCAAATTCTTCCACAATGGCAACGCAAATTCCCCGCCCCAAGCGGGTCATCCTTTCAAACAGCCAACGGGGGCAACGCCCCCAATCCAACGGCACTGTGGCAATTCCGGTTCTCATGAATCCACTTTAACCAAAAATTGGCGCGAACGCCAATTTTTGGTTAAAGTAATTTTCAGTTTTAGGATCCTGTTGAAGTCAAACCTCAACAGGCTTGTTGAGGTTTGACTTCAACAAACCATCTTGCTTCGTTGTTTTATTTTTTTTGATGAATTTGGATTTTAATTCCACGATTAATTTCTCTTGCTCTTTAACATCCATCACTTGCCGGCGGATGCGCGCCTTCTCCTCGCGAATATGCCTTCTGATCCCTTTGGGTAATTTTGTTGCCATAATCTTTTCTTAATTCGTTCTCCTACAATTTACTAATCAACTCTTATCATAAAATAAGAAAAAATACAAATTCAAAATTCAGTTGGCAAGGTCGCACCTCGGCGATTACGCCGAGGAACGACCTTAAAAATACGAGTATAAAAAGTTATTTATCGGCAAGGGGGAAGAAAACGAAAAAGCGGGAGCCCATTCTTTCAATGCTTTCCAGCATAATGTCGCCGCCCATTTTGCGCGCCATTTGGCGCGACATCCACAATCCCAAGCCGGTGCCCGGAATGCCGGAATTATCCTGGGTTTTCACGCGATAGAACTGTTCAAACAAATGAGCTTGCCCTTCGGCAGAAATTCCAAACCCCGTGTCCTGAATCGTGATCACGCACCGCTTTTTGGCGGTTTGCGCCGCGATTGACACCGTAACTTTCCCCGCTGGAGTATATTTAATGGAATTTTCCACCAAATTGGTGATAATCCGCTTGAAACACACCAAATTGACACTCACCTTGTGTGAAAATCCGGTTGCGTCAAAAACCAGCTTCAAGCCTTTTTCTTCGGCTTTGGAAGTTAGGCCATTCACAATTTCTTTAACAACAACATCAGGCGCAACAATTTCAGGATCAAAATCGGTTCTCCCTTGCTCCAAATGGGAAACTTCCAGAATATCGGCCATTAAGTCGCTCAAATTTTTAATGGAAAGGTCCATCCGATCAATATACACTTTTTGACCATCGCTAACCGCGCCGGCAAGCTCCTCTTTGAGTGTTTCCATATAGGCAATCAGCACCGTCACCGGCGCGCGCAGTTCGTGCGTGGCCATGCGGATGAAATTGTCTTTGGCTGTGTTTTTTTCCTGAAGCTCTTTTGACAGACCGACATAGGAAAACAATCTCGCGTGCTGAAAAACCAGCAACAAACTCAAAAAAATAATCAGCGCCACAATCAAATAACCCTGATAAATCGCACCGGCCAGCGCGTTTAGGGTTCTATCAAGAGAAATGTCGGCAGTTGCCAAAGCATAGACTTCCCCACTTTCATCATCGGCAAAAACTTTAATCACGCGGCGATACCTTTCGCCGGAAATTTCAATATCGGAAACCACATCTTCGTTGGTATTAACCCAGCTGTAAGCAATCAGCGATTCACCGTTCAAAGAAGGCGTAACATCTATGATTTTGCCCGCCATATCATGATCTTGCGCGGCAATCGCTTTATAATCCCTGCCTTCTTTGACAATCACCCTGATATTTCTCAAATTGGTTTCATCGGCATTAATGCTATCAATCGTTTGTTGAAGCGCCGCCTGATTTTGGCTGTTTTTTGCGGGAAAATCACGATCCATCAAAACCAGCAACATATTTCTGGTCGTATATGTGTGAGATCCGATTTCAATTTCGGCCACCCTCTCAAAGGATTGAAGCGTGAAAGAAACATAAAAATAAAGCGCCAGCGGAATAAAAACCATCAACGCCAAAGAAAACGAAATCGCCGGATTATCGCGAATAAAAACAAAAGCGTTTTTGAAAAATTGCTTCATTGAAATATCTTTTGACCTATGTTTGTTTGGCGCGGCGGTTGGCTAAATAACCGATTATCAATATCGCCGCCACAATTGCCGCCACGATAGCAAAAATCAACATAAACTTGAAATTATCCATCATTTCGCCCACCGAAGAAGAAATCGAAGCCTCTTGACCGGCGATAATCCGTTCAATCTGATCCCCTTTTTTGTCAAACACGTAAACTTCGGAACGGGAAGCAACCCTGCCCTGGCCGTTCACCAGCGCCGCGTAAACCGTGTGTGTTCCTTCTTCTAACGGTTTGTCAAGCGTGTAAGTCCAGCGCCCATATTCATCGGTTTTCACCGCCACAACCACCGGCGCGGAATATATAAAAAGCGTAACATAAGATAATGGCAAACCGCGACCGGAAAAATAAATCCCCTTGTCGCCATTTTCCGATGATTGAACCAATCTAACTTTTTCAACAGCATAAACATCAGACCCAACCGGCGCGGATGACGCCGGGTCAATGCTTTGGTCAATGACAGACTCATCCGGCTTTAAGGGATCGCGGCCGCTGGAAACTTCGTCGCCGTCAAGCAAGCCATCGCCATCGGTGTCAGGATTCAACATATCAGTGCCCATTTCAATCTCTTGACCGTCAAGCAAGCCATCGCCATCGGTATCGCGCAGCAAAATCTTCCGGCTTTCAATGATTTCTTTTTCGCGCGCGGCAACATCCCGCTCCATTTGCAGAATTTGTTCCCGCATAACGCCTTTTTCACTTTCATTTGCCGATGAATTCAAAACCTCATCAACGATGGAATTTTTCTCTTTTGTCGTTTTCTTCATGCCCGCGCTAATCGCGGCAATTTCTTGCTCAATAACCCCTTTTTTATTTGCAAAATATTGGCGCAACCTGATTTTATCACCGCGAATCAATTCTATTGCATTGTCCGGTAAATTCTCAATCTCCAAATTCAGCCGGTCTATTTGCGCCATAATGGCTTTCCGCTGAACATTTTTTTCTTCAAACAAATTTTCCAACCGCTGGAAAACCCTGATCAACTGTGCCAATTGATCCATCTTGCTTTCCAAATCATAATTTCCAAAAATACGACCAGCGGATACTTGCTCCACCGTTGCTTGAATCGCTTTCTCGCTTTGCTCAATTGACGCGGTATTCTGCGCGACAACTTCCTCGGCAATCGCTTTCTGTTCTTGATTGTCAGGCGGCGCGATACTTACGGCAACATAAACATCCGTACTGCGATAAACCGTGCCATCACCCCGATCAATTTGCGCAAAAATATAATAATTTCCGTTGGGCAAAGGGCTGGCGTTCAAATCAACTTTATATTCCCAAATTCCATTTGATTTTGAAGCGGCACCCCCCAAATAAAGCGGAGCGGCGGCAACTCCCTTGCGAATATAAAACGCAACCGATTTGGCAGAAGCGGTTTTCAGCTGTAAATCAATTGCCATATTTCCCATAGACGCCGCCAATTCGGCTTGGGAGGCCGGCAAAATAACAATTTGTGGAGCAGAATCATCGTTTTCCGTGTTTGGCAACGACTCTAAATCACTGCCGGCATCAGCAACTTTCACCGCCAAAGCCGCGGACTGCAAAGAGTAAGGATTATCAACAACCGCACCGGCGGACGATCCGCTAGCCGCGGTATTGTAATTAGTAACTACATTTCTGTTATTGCCAGTGTTATTGCCGGTATTATTAGTGCCGGTATCGGCAGTATTAGTAACATCGGTAGCATTGTTGGCCCCGGTATCATTGTCGGCATTGGCAGTATCGGCAGTATTGTTGGCCCCGGTATCATTGTCGGCATTGGCATTGCTACTTGTATCCGCGGTATTGCCGTTGCAACCGCTCCCCACACAAACGGGTTCGGGTTGAGTTTGATTGCCCAAAACAACCACATCGGGCTGAGTTTGGTCGCCTAACACTAAAGTTTCGGGCTTTGTTTGATTGCCCAACGCCGCCGTTTCGGGCTTTGTTTGGTTGCCCAAATAAATCATATCCGGCTGGGTGGTATTCCCCAAAACAATCGTGTCAGGCTTTGTTTGATTGCCCAACGCTATGGTTTCCGGATCATCCTGATCCCCCAAAGCCGCGATTTCCGGCTGGGTTTGATTGCCCAACGCTACGGTTTCAGGCTTTGTTTGATTGCCCAACGCTATGGTTTCCGGATCATCCTGATCCCCCAAAGCCGCGATTTCCGGCTGGGTTTGATTGCCCAAATCAAACGCCTCCACATTAGTTTGATTTTCCAAATAAACAATGTTCGGCTCAACGATATTGTCCGGCACGATTTGCTCCGGAACAGTTTGATTGCCCAAAGAAACCTCTTCGGATTCAACAACGGGTTCCGGATCAATCAATTCGGATTGAGCGACAACATCATTTTCAGGCTGAGACTGATCGGCCAAATCAACCGCTTCAGGCTGGGTTTGATTCCCCGCGGGCACAACTTGCTCTTCGGGCAAAACCTCATCCAACAATACCACCTCCGGATTTGTGACATCACCATCAACAACGCCAATGTCCAAAGCATCCGCGGCCAGCTCCGGATTTTCCACCGGCACAACAACATCGGGAGCCACTAAAATGTTTTCTTCGGGATTTGCTTCATCACCTGCTTCCGCGTCAGGCGCTTCGTTGTTAGCCGCAAGGCTTGTAGCGATATTGTTTATTGCGGCATTGTCATTGCCGCGCAAAGCGTCAGCCAGCGCCGCGTATTCCGGACTGGAAGCGTCAATCGGCGCGCCGGTAATTCCCGCGGAAGCATAAAACGCCGCAATCACCGCCTCATCGGGTGCATCCGTCCACATACCTGTTTCATCCGATTCAATAAACGCCTCCATCGCCGCCTCCCACTGCTCCTGTGTCATCATCCCATCCCCGGCCTCACCCCCGCTCCATCCTTGAAAAACACTGCTTGATTCCACGCCACCAAAAGATTGATAAATATCATAATAACTTTGCTGAGCCGCCCCACCACCTATACTATTACTATATCCTTGAAGTCCGCCGGTTGTTACACCTTGTGCATCAACACTTATTGATACACACAAAAACAAGCAACTAAACAACAAAAAAATAATTCTTGAAGTATTTTTCCTAACAGTAAGTTCCTTTTTGTCGACTTTAAGCATTTTAAAAGACAATTATTGGGCTACTATAATAAATTATTTCATTATAGCATAAATTTATTTTAGCAAATACACGCACGCACGTTTATAAAAAAATAGAGGAAGCGAAGTGCTCCTCATTGGCGGGTATAAACCCAAAAACTTTTTTGCTTTAGTCCAAACGTCAAACTTTCGATAATCTTGGGAAAATCATCGGAAGTTGCAGAAACCGTAACCACGCAGCGACCATAACCAATATTAGCGGTCGTGGAATTATTATACTCAGTCATTCTATGAGAAACCGCCAAAACATTCTGGCCATTTTTCTCGTAGAATGTCTTCGCGATTACCGCTTCAACACCATAGAACGTTTCGATAACGTCAACAGCATCGGCATTAAGCTCATCGGTAGTGCAAGGCACCTCATATATCTTAACAGATATCTGGCCAAACATTGACATGTTTCCTGTTGTATTGAACCAGATATAAGGCACATACACTCCCTCGTCCAAGAAATAATCCTGCTTTATGTTTACAGTACACCCAGGCTCAAAAGTAAGCCTAAAATCCTCGTTGTTCCAATCCACAAATGCGGCGCCTGGCGCGCTCAACATAAAGCACGCCAACAAAACTAGAAGCAGTGCTACTGCCATTTTTTTCATTTAGCTTCACCTCCGTTCTGGCGCGACTTATTATGTTAAAGAGCGCACCATACTGTATAGATTATACGCCAACAATTGGTAATTTGTCAAGCCCACGTACGCGAAAACCAAAACAAAGCCTTTCGGCTTTGTGAAATTTAAGAAGGGAAGAGCAATCAGCGATCACCCTTATTATAAGAACTATATGAATATGAAGGATAGGGATTGAAAATAATACCGTCTTACCGCTTCCCTGAAAAAAGCTGACTCTAAAGCTCTTTTCAGGGGGAGATCTTACGGAGGGAGATCTTTTGAGAGAACGGAAGAAAAGCAATATTTAGAATCCCAATCCACTTTAATAGTAATCACATTTCCAAAAATTTGTCAAGCCCCATGTCATGTCATACCTGTATATACTGCGCTTTATAGACAACATTCTGTTAAATGCCAATGGTTATCATCCCGGTAAATAGTTACGGCAACCATTCACTGGGGATTAAAATACAAGCTTGACAAGGTCGCACCTCGCCGATTACAGCGAGGAACGACCTTAACCATTGGATGGTTACCGGTTACGCACTTGACATTGGAAATGATTGATGTATAGATAGGTCAGGTGAGCCCTATGAGTCAAAAAAGCACCTTTGTATATGTTGCCGCGACACTTCTTGTTGCGGTGATGATTAGCACGGCCATCGCGATGGACTACTCCACCGCTCTAGGCAATGGTGGAGTAATCGGCATCAAGACACCCGGTATGCTTCAGCTCAGCGGAACACCCTTTGCCCATAATGATATGGGCAACGATTACATAAAAGGAGCCGCTGCACCGAATGGTGCTATCGGTGACCCCAAAGATCCCGGCACAATCGCGCAGAAGCTACTGGGAGAAATAACATCGGTCGCGGAGCGCACAGAGGGCGGATGATCCGCCCGGCCAACTTTATTGCAAGGTTGGTTCTTTTTTTTACATCAAAAACATACTCATTATTTACCAAGCCCGGCATCTCCAAAATGTGTTTATGTTTCACTCGGACGCATTTTAACGCGCGGGTTTGGAGAAATGGATGAGCCGGCAATTTTTCCAAAATTAAATCCCGGTTTAATTTTGGTAAGAAACGGAAACATTTGACTAATTTTTGTTTTGGACTACCATCAAGCGCAAGCACATTATAATTTCAAAATGGAGGATTTAGATGTTTAAAAGGAAAATTTTGGAAAGTCCGAAGGGACGCGCCGCAACGACGTTTGTTGAAAAACTTTCGCCAAGAGATCTTTCTGCTTTTTTATTGGACTTAATGGATGCCAGATCAAGCCAAATCACGCCTTTTGCTGTTTTGCAAAATTATGAAGACAACCGGTTTTGCCCGGTATCCCCCGTTTCCCAAAAAACATTACATCGGCTTGACCATCTGATCTATTGCCTTTTGCCCTGCGTTTTTGATTGCGTTGAGCTGTCTCCCGTAACTCCAATGGGGTTAAATTGTTCTCTATCGTCCGTGAGTCCAAAAATAGTTTTGCAAACGATCAGGAGTTTGGAAATAAATGCCAACCCAACAACCGCCTTGGCGATTGAATGCGCCAGGAGAAAAAGAGTTTCTCCCAAAATCCGCGAATTGCATCTGGCAACCAGCCATCGTTCTTTGCGCCTTCAAGTCTTTGACGAAACAAGCGGCTTTACTCCCCATTTTCGAACATTCTGCCTTGCAAGTTCCGGGCGCAATATTGGGCGTGGCAATTTTGTTGGCGAAATGTTGGCAAGACATTTGAAATTCTGGCTTGATTGCCTAGCGCAGACGGAAGAATTGGAATTGTATCCTTCAAAAATCAAAGTTGCCATTTCTGACATCAGTATCATGGAAAGGCTCACTGCCGAAGGATTCGTAAAAAGGGAAGACTTATTCCGTAGAACACAGGATGTTAATTTTCATCCTTTTGATGAATTCGGAATAGATCTTCCGGAAACAATTTCTTCCGTTAAAACCATTGAAGGCGAGCAGTTCGGTATTGGGCGCGGATTAAAAAGACTTCGATTGTTGGATGAAAAAGCGATTGCGCCACTACGATCTGCCTATCTTGAAATTGAATTTTCTTTTGACTTGGCTCGTTGCGCGGGCATCGGTTATTACAATGGCTTGTGCATTAAAATAACCGCCCAAAATCGTGAAGGCAAAAGATACCCGCTAATTGATGGCGGCGCCAGCAATTGGACAAAAAAACTGCTCAATAACCAGAGAGAGCAATTTTTCGTGAGCGGTATGGGAACTGAATTGTTCGCACGCTTTTTTTAGCTTTGGAAATTCCAAAGCGGTTTTTTTAAATTTCAGCGCTGAAAGGAAAAAATATCGGCATCCGAATCCAGCATCGCTTGCGCTCCATAGGGAAGGGTGATAACCGGATCGACATGGCCGATATTCGCGCAAGCAAGAACGGGGTAATCGTTATTTTTCGCGTAGTCCATGATAATGTTTTTGAGCAAACCTAAATCCTCGACGGAATAACGATATGGTCTTCCAACAACCAAGCCGGCGATATTTTCAAAAATACCGGCATTGGCAAGATCGGCAAGATACGAGTCAACTTCACTCACGGCAAGCCCCTTGTCAAATGATGCTCCTTCGGGAATATCTATGAAAAAAATGCTCCCCTTGGGATCAAACCAATACTTCGTGCCGAGCAGATGGTTGATTGAAGGCACGCATCCGCCGGCAATCGCCCCTTGCGCTTTCCCTTCACGCCACCAAACCCATCCTTTGTTTTTTTCGGTTTCGCGCATTTTTTTTAAATCTTCTTTTTTAAACCAATCCAGCGACGCGTCTTCACAAAAAAATCCGAAGCTTTAACACTAATATCTTTTTCTTTGTTTGCATCAAACAAAGTCCTTTTGAAATAATCCCAAGTGTAATCAAAAACTTTTGGATTTTCTCCAAATTGAGTCATCGCGCAAGGACCGTAATAGGTTTGCAGACCGGCTTGCGACGCAAGAGCAATATGTAATACGGTAATATCGGAATAACCAACAAAAATTTTGGGATTTTTTCGCACGCAATTCCAATTTATATAGGGAAGTATTTGGTTTGAATGATTGCCGCCTATTGTTGCCATCACGCATTTGATTTCGGGATCGGCAAAAACTTCGTTGAAATCTTGCGCGCGCTCAATGGCAGAAGCGGAAACATAACCCGCGTTTTTTAACGCGTTTTTCGCAATTTTCACGCTAAAGCCTTGTTTTTCAAAAAAATCAACCGCTTTTTTTATGCGATGCATTGCAAAAGGGGCCAATCCCGCCGAAGGACTAATCAGCGCGATTGTATCTCCTTTTTTTAATTTATCAGGAACAAATAATTTTTTCATTGCTTTTTCGCAATCGAGAATATGTTTATGCGTTAAAGGGTTATATATCGTATAATTTTACTTCATCTTTTACCAAAATCCGGCTCATTATAATTCCGAATAAGAAAGAAGGTGGCCGGTGATTTTTACCAAAATTTAACTGCACTTTAATTTTAGCAAAGACAAAATTAAAACCAAGTTTAATTTTGGCAAAAGGCAAAGATTGGATGATGAGCAAATAAGAAAATTTCAAAAGTTGATCTTTTTGAATAAAGATCCAAAATTATTCACTTTTATTATTTTCTTTTTGTTGCCAGAAATAATCTCCACTAAACGATCGTTGCTAAAATTTTTTTTGAGAATAATGGCAAAATCGGATTTTTTAATAAAACTATGATCTTTACTCAAATCTACCTGGACAATATGTCCCCTTTTTCTCAAAATTTGCGCTATGCGTATAGCTGTTTTATAGTCTGTTGCTGAATCTTCACACATAATAAATGTGCTTGGTTCACCAGGCCGAAGATTGAAAAGATTCTTTTCTTCCATTTTTTTAATTGTTCCCAATAGGGTGACTAAATGATATGAGGGGATAGTTATAACAACTAGAAAAGGTTAATTTTGGGCGGAAGTTATCATTTGCGGTTGACATATTATAATTTAGGCGTTAAAGTTATAATATAAATATCTATATTATAAATTTATGGAGAAATTTATCGCAGGCGCTTACAAGCAGCAATTTCAATATAAAAGCTTTTTGCCGACAAAAATCCATCGGGAATTTGATTTTAACGATAAAAAGATAAATATGCTTCTTGAAGACGCAATGCGCTACTTGGGCGAACTTAACGCTTATTCGATTTTGGTTCCCGATGTCAATTTTTTTATCAAGATGAATTCGATAAAAGAAGCGACAATTTCCAGCCGAATAGAGGGCACGAAAACCGAGTTTGATGAAGCGGTTTTGCCCGAAGAAGAAATTGATCCGGAAAAGCGGGATGATTGGAATGAAGTGCAGAATTACATTAAAGCGATGAATTTCGCGATTTTAGAATTGGACAAGCTGCCGCTTACAATGAGGTTGATTAAAGAAATCCACGGAGTTTTACTTTCGGGCGTGCGCGGGAAGTATAAAACCCCCGGCGAAATAAGGACAAGCCAAAATTGGATTGGCGGATCTAATTTAACGGACGCGTTTTTTATTCCGCCCCATAAGGACAATTTGCCGGAATTGCTTTCGGACTGGGAAATGTTCTGGCACGATAAGAATTTGGAGATTCCGTTGTTAATAAAAATTGCAATTTGCCACTATCAGTTTGAAACTATCCATCCTTTTCTTGACGGCAACGGGCGGATTGGCCGGCTGGTCGTGGTTTTGCAATTGATAGAAAAGAAAATCTTAAAATTTCCGGCTCTTTATTTGTCGGCGTTTTTTGAGAAGAACCGGGGTGCTTATTATGATTCCTTGACGGTGGTAAGAAATTCCAACGATATTGAGCAGTGGATCAAGTTTTTTCTTAATGGCGTAATTGAAACGGCGCAAAGCGGAACGGATACTTTTGAGAAAATCGTTAAACTGCGCCAATCATACGAACAAAAAATTATGACTTTGGGGCGGAGGGCGAAAATAGGCAATGAAGTTCTGCTTTATTTGTTTTCCAATCCGATTACCGGCGCCAGAAGCGCGGCGAAGAAAACGAATACCACTTTTGCCACCGCTAATCGTTTGTTTGCGGAATTGGAAAGACTGGGGGTGGTCAAGGAAACCACCGGTTTTTCGCGGAATCGTTTATACGCGCTGGATGATTATATCAGATTATTCAAACATTAAATACTTTGTAACCATTCACTGGGGATAACTCGTAACCACTCACTGGGGATTGTATTTTGCTTTTATTCCTCTTTTCAAAAAGGAGGTAGCAAGCACATTGCTTTTGAATGCGCTCGATTAAATCCCTCCCCCTATCGGGTACCCGTTCGGCAAAACGCTTCAGGGCAAGCTTCCCTTTTCCAAAGGAAGAATAGAATACTCCCGGTGAATAGTTGCCGAGTATAAAAATGGTCTGGGTTTCACCCGGACATATTTTTGATACAAATTCAAAAGTTGATCTTTTTGAATAAAGATCCAAAATTATCCAATTTTATTATTTTCTTTTTGTTGCCAAAAACAATCTCCGCCAAACGATCGCTGGTAAAATTTTTTTTGAGAATGACAGCAAACCCAAAATCTTTCGTACGTAGCTTGGATAGTCGCAAGCACATATTGGCGGATACGCATATCGCGACCGACATGATCGGCTGTTCCTTGCGGTATCGCCTTGGCTAAATCAACGCTTCCAAATAAAGAACCGCTTCCACTCTTAGTCAAAACAGCTTCCATCATTATCCAACATCTCCTGAACTATGGTGATGTTTTATGGCACCGATAGCGCCATCTATGCTCATCTCTGTCTGTTCTTTTTTTGCCATACTCTTCAGCGCTATTGTTTTTGCCGTCACTTCTCTACCTCCGATTACTCCCACAAAAGACACTCCCAGCCCGTCGGCATACTTAAATACCTTGCCGGGTTTTGTTGCTTCCTCAAGGTAGGCTTGCGCCGATATTCCGTTTTCGCGGAAAGCGGCCACCACCTCGATCGCTCGATCCAACTGACCATCCAAAGGGATGACCAGGATTTGCACCGGAGTTGATTCTTCCGGTTTGATAGCCTTCGCTTCCAAAAGCTTGGAAAAAAGCCTTGTTAATCCGATAGAAATTCCCACGCCGGGGAAATTCTTATCGCAATAACATTCGGCAAGATTATCATACCTGCCTCCGGAGCAAACGCTGCCCACTCCCGGATAATCGTCCAAGAAAGTCTCGTAAACGGTTCCCGTATAATAATCAAGCCCTCTGGCTATTTTCAAGTCAAGAGCTATGTTTTTTTCCGGAACGCCGAAACGAGAAATAGCCTCAAGAACCTCTTCTAGTTCTTTCACTCCTGCAACGAAGGTTTCATCGCTGATCCCAAGCTTTTTAAGCTGACCGATTATCTCCTTGTTGCTTCCCGAAATCTCAAGGAAGACAAAGATTTTTGATATTTTATCAACCGAAATTTTAAGCTCGGCAAGTTCCTCGGCTACGACATCGGAACCGATCTTCTCCAGCTTATCAACAACACGCAGAACTTCTTTCTGCAAATCAATGGTTATACCCAGAGAATCAAAAAATCCGGTAAGAATTTTTCTGTTGTTGATACGGATAGTAAAGGCGTCAAATCCCAATTTTTTAAAAACAGCGTAAATCACGCTTGGGATCTCGGCGTCGTTTATTAATCCGAGCTGGCCGTTTCCGATTACGTCAATATCGCATTGGTAAAACTCGCGGTAACGTCCCTTTTGAGGCCTTTCGCCGCGATAAACTTTACCGATTTGATACCGGCGATACGGAAATTGCAGGCTGCGCCAATTCTGTGCGACATACCTTGCCAAAGAGACAGTAAGATCAAAACGCAAGGCCTGATCCGGTTTTTGCAAATAAAAAATCTGCTTGGCTGTTTCGCCACCACTTTTAGCCAGCAATACATCCAGCTTCTCGATCAAAGCGGTTTCTTGCGGTATGAAGCCGAACAATTCGTAAGTTTCCCGGATAGTCTTCAGCATTTTGTCGAACAAAATTTGTTCTGCCGGAGACAATTCCAGAAATCCGTCAAGAACTGTCGGATTTACTTTTTGGGGTATTTGGTCCATATGCTTCTCTCACTCCATATTAACTTTTTATTGAGCGATAAACCCCGAATTTAACAGAGCTTATTGCTAATATTTATAAGAAAAATATGGCTTTTTGTCAAACAATTTGCCGGATAAATTTTCCGCCAAAAGAAAGGCTTCGTCGTTTGGCTGATCCCTGTCTCTGGCAAAAAGAATGATGCTCTCCTTTGGCGCCTTTATTTCTTCTTCGCCGTCCATACCGATAACCTGGCCTGATGCAACCTTTTCAAAGTCTTTAAATGGTTTTACCAATCTGAATTTGCTCGTTTTGGTAAAATACAGCTTATAAGCTTTAAGAATGGTTGACTTTGGATACAATCTAAGTTTGCCGTTGGTGTGCCCCCTTGCGCGCAAAAAAGCGTTTATGCTTGTTTCCGCTCTTTGGACTGAAAGAGGATCGCCTAAAAAGCCGCATTCAACGCAAATGCCGCATCCTCCAATTTTGTTCATATAGTAATCGGTACCGCCGGGCTGCAATTCATCCAAACCGCTTAGAATGGTATCAAAAGAAAGATAGTCGGCAATTTTCAAACTATGCTGTTCGCAAATAATAAAAGCTTTGCTCTCCGCCACAAAGCTGGCATGAATATCAAGCAAGGCATCCGCCCGATCAAGATACTGTTTTAAAAATCGCGCTCGGCCATATTCGTAAGAAGACTTTTCTTTTTCCGAAAGCAAACCGCTATCCTTGAACATTCTGTTTAGATTTGCTTCAACAAATCTTTCCTTCTTCTCAATAGCCAGCGGATTGCCAAAGCCAAACAAAACCCTGCCGCTTTCTATTTCCAGCGAAGGCAGTATTTTCCCCAAGACTTCCACGCCGCAAACCTCGTCTCCATGCGTTCCGGCAAGAACAATGCTCACATGCCCTTTTTCTTTTCCTGAAATTTCAATGACTTTTTCTTTATCCATATTAAAAACACTCTATCAAAACAGATCAACCAAGTCAAAGCATCGTTAAAAGCGGTGTTTTGCTGCCGCATATAAAGCATGCTTACGTCAGATACATACACAATTTAATTGAAGGATGGGGAAAAAGAGGATAGAATATAAATATATCATAAACCAATTATTATTAGATGAGCCAATTTTTTGATTTTGAAGCGATGATGGCCGCGATCGTTTGGGTTTCCCAGTCGGCCGGGTCGTTGGCGATCTATCTGGCCGCCGGGGTGCTCCCCTGCTTTTTGTGGTTGCTTTTCTATTTGAAGCGCGATCGGCATCCGGAACCCAAGAAAGAAATTGCCAAAGTGTTTTTTTTGGGCGGATTGATGACCGCGCCGGCCGTGGCAATTGAGATTTTTTTGATCAACGCCATTGACGCGCTGGGTCTGCCCGAGATCATCGCGATATTAGCGGCTAATATTTTGGCGATCGCTTTTATTGAAGAATTCGCCAAATATTTTGCTGTCTGGGTGCGCGAACAAGCCGCCCAGCAAAACCGGCACTTAGATGAACCGGTGGATTTCGTGATCTATATGGTCGTTGCCGCACTGGGATTTGCCGCGGTGGAAAATCTTTTGTTTTTGCTACCAACCGTGCAAGAACAATTACTAACAAGCAATATGCTTTGGCAACCCGAAAACACGGCATTTTTGATTTCGCTGTCATTGT
>CAZFZI010000008.1:0-1480 GCA_964523275.1 uncultured Candidatus Saccharibacteria bacterium | reverse complement strand
AGCAATATGCTTTGGCAACCCGAAAACACGGCATTTTTGATTTCGCTGTCATTGTTCAGATCGCTCACGGCGATTCTTTTGCACACTCTTTGCTCTGGCATAGTAGGCTATTCCATGGCAATGGCATTTTGCCGGCGCGAAAGAAAAGCAAGCATCCTGATTCAGGGGCTGGTGTTTGTGAGTTGCTTGCATGGCTTGTATAATTTTTCTATAATGAAAAGTGAGACTGATCCTTTGTTCTTGTTTGTTCCTTTGGCCATTATCTTGCTGTTGGCGATAAATCTATATGTCCGATTCAAACAACTTTTGAAAATGAAAAGCGTCTGCAAAATATAAAGCGGAAATTCAAAATCAAATTATAAATGATAAACAAAATCAAAATCAAAAATATTAAATTTTAAACAGCATCCTGTTTTGATATTTGATTTTGAATTTTGATTTTGTTTGAAATTTATCATTTATCATTGGATTTTAAAATTTTATCATGTCTTCTTTTCTTGAAAAACTGAAAATGGGAACGCAAGCGCAAGATCGCGAAGCAAAAGCCGATGAGACCAATCAAGATTCCGAGGGGCAAATTTTTGGGCGCGATTTGCCTCAAAGCCGTCCCGCGGTTTTTGCCGCCTATAAAGCCAAAGCCGCGCCAATGAGAAAGGGCATTCCTTCTCTTGACGACAAAAAAGACAGCGGCGAAAATTCGGACAAAAAAATCATCACTTCCGACAATATTGATGAAATGACCGCGGCAAAGCAAGGTCTTGCCGAAAGCAAAACCAAAAAAAAACCATCCGCCAAAAAAACAAAAAAAACAAACATGGCAAACAAAAAAACTGACGCGCAAAATCAAGCCGACAGCGAATGGCTCAACAACGAGGGCCAGTTGGCCGTTAACGTCTATCAAACTCAAGACGACCTGGTTCTGCAAGCCGCCATCGCCGGCGTGAAAGCCGACGAGATAGAAGTGGTTATTGAAGACGATATGGTTGTTGTGAAAGGCAACCGAATCAATCCCCTGCAAGAAACCGGTGATTACTTCATTGAAGAATGCTACTGGGGGCAGTTTTCCCGCAAAGTGATACTGCCCGTGGAAGTTGATTCGGGCCGCGCCGACGCAACGATGAAAGACGGCGTCCTGGCCATCCGCATTCCCAAAATCCAGCGTGAAAAAAAGAAAAAGCTCACCATCAAAGAGTGAACAAAACCCGCCACGTAGGCGGGTTTTAAAATTCAAAATTTAAAATCCAATGATAAATAAAATCAAAATATTAAATTTTAAATCAAAGTGAATGCCGAATTATGTTTTATAATTTGATTTTGAATTTAGGGTTTTGTTTATAATTTATCATTTATAATTTGATTTTGATTTTAATATCAGTGCCGAGGGGGAGACTTGAACTCCCACAGGTTGCCCCACCAGCTCCTAAGGCTGGCGCGTCTGCCAATTCCGCCACCTCGGCAATACGCCTCCATCACATTATTT
>CAZFZI010000007.1:0-24120 GCA_964523275.1 uncultured Candidatus Saccharibacteria bacterium | reverse complement strand
GTGCCCGGGGTGGGACTTGAACCCACACGAGATTGCTCTCAAGGGATTTTAAGTCCCTCGTGTATGCCGATTCCACCACCCGGGCATATAAATTTAAAGTTCAAAAATCAAAATGCAAAATTAAGGTAAAATTCCTTGCGGAATTTTGATTTGATAATTTTCAATTTTGAATTTGTTGGAGGCCAGGATGGGAATCGCACCCATGTGTAACAGTTTTGCAGACTGTTGCCTTACTACTTGGCTACCTGGCCGTAATAATTATGTCTTACTTTAATATATTTCTCTTGTTTTTTCAATTGTTGGCGTTTGTCCTGTTTTTCGTTGGCCAAATTAAAGATTTAAAGATCAAAATGTGAAGGCTTGGAGTTAAAATTCAGATGATGCTTTATTTTAGCATTTGATAATTTTAAATTGTCATTTTTCATTTTGATTTTTCAATTTTAAATTTTCAAGGATTGCTTCCACTTCTTGGGCTTGGGCGGGCTGATAGTCGGGGACAAAAATTATTTTCGGCACTGGCCGCATTCTCAATTTTTTATTCAACATTTCTTGGAAAAATCTCGTTTTCCTTGAAAGGATGCTCATTGTTTCTTTCAGTTTGTAATCGGGGATGGCGCTGATATATACCTTAGCTTCTTGGAGATTGCCGCTGGTGCCAACCCTGGTGAGTGAAACGATTGTTCCCGCGGGAGGAATGAATTCGCGCTGGATCATTTGAGCCAAAACTTGCCGTATCAACGATTCAATTTTTTCAATTCTGTGTTCGGACATATTTTTACAAATTTTTTTCTTGAATATGAAACACCAGATAATCTCCTTCTTGTATTTTTTCCGGGCCTTCATACAGAATTCCCACTTCGTCGCCTTTGCGAGCTTCGGCAATGTCTTTTTTGTTTTTTTGCAAATTGATCAAACGTCCTTGCCCAACGGAGTTTTCGTTGCGGAAAACTTCAATTTTTACGCCTTTTTTAACTCCGCCTTCAACAATTTTCCCGCCCACGATTTGGCGGTTTTTATCGGCCCAAAAGCTCAACAAGACTTTCATTTTGCCCAGATCTTTGCGGGAGACTTTCGGCGTTCTGATTTTTTCCATATAAAGGCGCAACCATTCTATCATTTCATAAATTACGCCGAAATTCATCACGCGGATTTTATCGCGTTCGGCCATGGCTTTGGCATCGGGGTTGATCTTAACTTTGAATCCGATAATCGTTGTGTTTCCGCCGCGTGCCATTTTCACGTCGTTCAAGTTGATTTCACCGGCGCCGCCGCTTATGATATCAATCGCAACATCGTCATTGGCCGGGATTTGGCCAATAGTTTCCCGCAAAACTTCCAGCGTGCCCAAAACATCGGCTTTAATAATAATTTTTATGGTTTTTTGCCCTTCCTTGTTTTCCGGTTTGTCTTCATCGGTTTCTGCCGCCACGGTTTGCGCAGCTGAGTTTTTGACCAAGTCTTGCGCGGCTTGAGCGCTGGCAACAACTTCAAACGGTTCGCCGATAATCGGCACCGATTCAAACCCGATCGCTACTGCCGGAAAAGAAGGCAGCAGGCGGTCTATTTTTTGTCCGCGAGAATCTTCCAGCGATTTAATTTTGCCGAATGCCGTATCGGTGGCAACAATTTCCCCAAGGGACAGAGTTCCGTTTTGAAGCAATATGCTGGCGCTGGGGCCGCGGCGATGGTCCAGCGAAGATTCAATAACAATACCGCTTGCCGGCGCGGTTAAGTCGGCTTGCAAATTTTCCATTTCCGCGACCAATAAAATCATTTCCAGCAGTTCGTCTATTCCTTGTCCTGTTTTGGCTGAAACGCTGATGGCCGGCACATTGCCGCCCCAATCTTCCACCAGCAAATCTTCTTTTTCCAGATCTCGTTTGACTTTTTCAATATTGGCTTGCGGCAAGTCGGTTTTGTTCATTGCCACAATCACCGGCAATCCGGCTTTTTTTATGGCTGCGACGGCTTCTTTGGTTTGGGGCTTGCAGCCTTCTTCGGCGGCTATCACCAGGATCGCGATATCGGCGATTTTGGACCCGCGCACGCGCATTTGCGAAAATGCCTCGTGACCGGGAGTGTCAATGAAGGTGATGGTTTTCCCTTTGTATTCGGCAACAGACGCGCCGATGTGCTGGGTGATGCCTCCGGATTCGCGGTCGGCGATGTGGGTTTTGCGGATATGATCCAGAATTGACGTCTTGCCGTGATCCACGTGGCCCATAACCACCACAACCGGGGGACGGGTTGTTAGATTTTTATCGGATTGATTTGCCATCGCTTTGCATAAAATCAAAATTCAAATGTTAAATTTTAAAAAAATTTAAAATTTAAAATTTAAATTTTGATTTGTTATTTTTCTTTGGAGTTTGGTTCTTGCGGTTTGGGATTTATCATGCCTTGCGCGATTGATATTGCTTCCTTTTCTTCTTTTGACAAAGGGTATGAAGACACGCCGTTTTCAATCGGTTTGGCATAGACGCGGTTGCCGTCGCGTGAGAACAGGCTGGTTATCACCGCGCCGCGATTATCGGCGTCCAGCATTGCCAGCGAAAAGCTTTGGTTGCCGCCAAACCCCTCAAAGGGGTTAAATCTGATCACGCCGATTTTGTTGATATTCTGCCGATTTTCTTCTTTGAGGCTTTTAACTTCGCCGGCCAATTTTTGACATTGTTTTTTTACCGCTTTGAATTCGGCTAAAAGCTCTTCAATGTTTTGCGGCTCTTCAATTTGTTTTTTTGAAAAAAAGTTCATCGTTGTTTTTTAGAAGCGGAGGGGGCGAGAGTCGAACTCGCATGGACTTGCGCCCGCCGCTTTTCGAGAGCGGTACCTTGCCATTCGGAACACCCCTCCAGCCCCGCCGCGGCGGGGAAATTCAAAATTCCAAGCACTAAATCTCAAACAACAAAAAACAGCGGTTGCGGCCAACAGCACTTTTATACCATTTTTATCCCAAAATTGCAAAAAGTGGACGATGCAGGATTCGAACCTGCGGCCTACTCGGTGTAAACGAGCCGCTCTGGCCGGCTGAGCTAATCGTCCGCAAAAATTTGTGCCCGGGGCGGGATTTGAACCCGCACGGGGGTGAGCCCACTAGCACCTCAAGCTAGCTTGTCTGCCGATTCCAACACCCGGGCGTATATCGCTTTTGGGACATGCAATTGATAGCGTATAGAAAAAAACAATAAAAATCAAGAAGCTTTTTAGGCTTCTTGATTTTCGGAAGTTTCTTCTTTGACAGGGGTAGGCGCGTCTTTGGCGGAGTTGATCGGCGCGGTTTCGTTATCTGCCAAGTCCGCGGGTTCATTAGAAGCGGGCTTTGCTTCAACTTTTTTCAACCGCGCCTTTCTGCCTTTGGCGTCGCGGATATAGTAGATTTTGGCGCGCCGCACCTTGCCGGATTTAACCAGTTCAATTTTGGCGATAATCGGCGAGTGGAGCGGGAATATTTTTTCCACGCCTATGCCTGACGCGATCTTGCGCACGGTGATGGCCGCGCCCGGTTCGTTGCCGTGTTTGCGGCAAAGCACCAGCCCTTCAAAGATTTGGATTTTTTCCTTGCCTTTGTCGGTGTATCTTTGATGCACGCGCACAGTGTCGCCGGCTTTAATGCCGGGGATATCTTGCCGTTTGTTTTGTCCGACTAATTCTTCAATTTGCTTTTCCATGATGTTGATTATTCTAAAATATTGGATTTGCGTTTAACAAGTGATAATTGTAAACCAAAAATTACATTTTTGCAAGGTGTGGGCGATACAGGGATTGGACCTGTGGCCTTTTCGATGTCAACGAAACGCTCTACCACTGAGCTAATCGCCCGCGCGAACGGTTGGTGTTTCTCATCACACAGCGGGCGCAGATGGACTTGAACCATCGACTGCGGCCTTATGAAATTGTTGCTACAATTTCCGCCGCGTACATTTAAAATCTTTATGGCTTGGGCGCAGATGGACTTGAACCATCGACCCCGGCCTTATAAGGACCGTGCTCTAACCAACTGAGCTATGCGCCCATAAAAGATTTTAAATGATACGCGTCATAAGGACCGTGCTCTAATCCGGTAGTAGATTTTCGGCCGGATTTTTTTAATAAAAAATCCGTAATCGCGTTGCGAGCCGAAAATTCACTACCGGACTAACCAACTGAGCTATGCGCCCCGGATTAAACAAAATTTCAAAATCTAATCGCTAAATCCCAAATAAATTCTTCGCCAAAGGCGAATGCGCCTCCGGCGCGAAAATCCAAATATTAAAATTTAAAACAAAAAACCTTGCATTTGGTTTTGAATTTTGTATTTGTTTATGATTTGGGATTTTTCTTAATGCCGACCAATTCCTCATATTCCTCTTTTTCAATGGTTTCTTTTTCAATCAGCCGTTGGGCGATTTTTTCCAATAGATCGCGCTTTTCGGTTAATATTTTTTGTGCCGATTGGTGTCCTTCGTTTATGATTTTAGCAATTTCGGCGTCAATTTTGCCGGCGGTTTCTTCGGAATAGTTGCGGCTTGATTCAAATTCCTGTCCCAGAAATGCCAATTCCTCTTTTTCCCCGAAAACAATCGGTCCCAGCGGAGACATGCCGTATTCTTTCACCATTTTCCGCGCTATTTTGGAAGCCACTTTCAAATCGTTGGCGGCGCCGGTGGATGATTGCCCAAAAATCATCTTTTCCGCGGCAAGGCCGCCCAAAAGCGTGGCAATTTCGGCAATGAAATCTTTTTTATCGCGCAATTTTTTTTCTTCGGTCGGAGTTTTCAAGGTATATCCGGCTGCCATTCCGCGCGAGATAATGGAAATTTTGCGTACCGGTTCGGTGCCGGGGAGCATTGAGGAGACCAGCGCGTGCCCGGACTCATGATAAGCCGCAATCTTTTTTTCGTCTTTTGAAAGCAGATGGCTTTTCTTTTCCGGGCCCAGCATTACTTTTTCAATTGATTCCAGAAATTCAGATTGAAAAATTTCTTTTTTATCGCGCTTTGCCGCCAGCAATGCCGCTTCGTTGACGACATTGGCAATATCGGCGCCGGAAAATCCGGGAGTTCGTTGGGCCACTTCGCGCAAGTTGACATCTTTTGCCAGCGGTTTTTGCCGGCAGTGGATGGCTAAAATCGCCTCTCGGTCGTTGGCGTCGGGCAGATCCAAAACAATGCGCCGGTCAAATCGTCCCGGCCGCAGAAGCGCCGGATCCAGATACTCTGGCCGGTTGGTTGCGCCTAAAACAATAATACCTTCTCCGGTTTCAATACCGTCCATTTCGGCCAGGATTTGATTTAATGTTTGTTCTCGTTCTTCGTGTCCGCCGGTGACGCCCACACCGCGCGTTTTGCCGATGGAATCAATTTCATCAATAAAAATGATCGCGCGTTTCACTTTGTGCGCCTGTTCAAACAAGTTGCGCACGCGACTGGCGCCCACACCCACGAACAATTCAATGAATTCCGATCCCGAGATGGAAAAAAACGGCACATTGCCTTCATTGGCGATAGCTTTGGCCAGCAAAGTTTTGCCGGTGCCGGGCAATCCCATTAGTAGCACTCCGCGGGGAATTTTGGCGCCCATTTTCAGATATTTTTCGGGGTTCTTTAAGAAATCAACAATTTCTTGCAATTCCTCTTTGGCTTCTTTCAATCCGGCAACATCGTTAAAGGTGGTTTTTTGTTTTTGGTCGGCGCCGCCCAGTATCCGTGTTTTAGCTTTGGTGAAATCAAACGCTTGCATCGCGTTGCCTTTGGCTTGGCGGAAAATTAGCGAAAAAACAAACAAAATGATCAACAATGGCAGAAGGCTGTAAAGCAGGGGGGCTAGCCACACCCAAACGCTGGTATCTTCCTTGGCTTCAAAATTGACTTTTGCCAAGCGATCTTTGTCGGCGCCCAGATTGATCAATGTTTGAGAAATGGAGGAATCAACTTCCTTTTTAGCGGTTGCTTTTTCTTCGTTTTCGTAGGTGATTGTTAAAACGCCTCCCGCCACCGCGACGTTTTTGATTTGTTCTTGGTTGATATCGCTTACTAATTGGGAAAGAGAAATTTCTTTGACCGCGTCGGACTTTTCAGAGAATAACGAAAACAATCCGGCCAGTGCGACCAGCAAGAAAATCGCGAATATAAAATTCTTGAAGAAAGGATTCATTGATAAACTTTTTATTCTTCCCGAGAAGTTTCTTTTAGCGATAAAAACACTTTGCCGTTGCTGATTTCAATTATACGCGCGCTGATTTTGTTTCCGATCTTGAAATTTTCCGAAAGATTTTGTTTCAGGCTGTCCGGAATTTGCGCAACAGGAACCAAGCCTTCCACGTTGTCAGAATCAAAGCGAAGAAAGATGCCGAATTCCATTATGCCGGTGATGGTGCCGTCAATGTCTTGATTGGTTTGGTATTTCTTTAGCAGTTTTTCCCGTTGTTCCATTTCGGCCATTTTTTCCGACAAAATAATTTCACCGGTTTTCGGTTTCAAGTTTAATATGCGCACCGAAAGATCGGTTCCCACGAATTTTTGCAATTCTTTCAAAATTTTGTCCGGATCGCCGCCCACTACTTTCGGATAATGGTTGCTGGCTAATTGCGAAACAGGTAAAAACGCGGGCAATCCGCCGACTTTGGCCATTAGGCCGCCTTTGTTGGCGCCGACCACTTTGATTTCCACTGCCCCGCGAGTCTCTTGTTTCTCGCGCAATTCATCCCAAATTAATTTGCGCGTTGCTCCGCTCACGGACAATTCAATGTAGCCGTTTTCGGTTTCCAGGCTCACGACTTTGGCCGAAATCAGGTCGCCTTCGTTAATATCTTTGAGGCGGTCTTTTACTTCGTAAAATTCTTTGCCATAGACGATGCCGGTGCCGATCGCGCCCAAATCAACATAGAGCGCCGAGCGTTCTTGTGTGATTATTTTGCCCTTGATGATTTCTCCGGTGCGGGGAGGATTGATTGAGACGGCGGCCATGCTTCCGTCTTTTGTAGTTTCTTTTGTCATAATTGGAACTCTACAACATTTTCTCTTGTTTTTCAAGTCTTGGGTTGACAAATGACGGTGATCGCGCTTACTATGGAAACAGCTCAACAAGAGTTGAGTTTGCGCAATGGGCGCATCCTGCCTTTGGCGGGTTAAAAACAAAAATTGAAATTTTTGTGCCAAAACCGCTCATTTTTGGCGGAAAAGATAAAATTTTTGTAAAATACAATGGACGAAGGAACTGACCAAACAACAACTCCGGCGGAACCGACAACGACTCCGACAACTCCGGAACCGACAACAACTCCGGACGAAACTCCGGCTGCGTAATTTGGCGTAATTGTCAAAACCCGAAGCATGTCGCGCGCAACGCACCATGCTTCAAAAAATGGATTGAACACCAACCATTTTTTATTTTTTGCTTATTCCTGATTTTTTCGCGGGCTTGAAATGAGCGCGACGCTTGCGCGACAAAAACAAGAATAGGCAATAAAAAAGCGGACATCTTTTTAGGTGCCCGCTTTTGCTTTTGCGTTGTGCTTTTTCCGGAAAACAAGGCATTAAGGGTAGTGAAGGTCAAACCTTCACTATTTGTATGGGCGGCCTTTATGACCGCCCGCGCACCGTCCGCACAAATAGTGGAAGATAGTGGAAGTTTGACTTCCGCTCATTTGTGCTTGACTTGCAGGATCCGGGGGTATTATAAAAGAAATCAAAATTAGAAATTCAATTTTAAAATAAAAATTAAAAATAACTGTCAAAAATCAAAACCATAAGATTTTTGAAAATAGTATGGGTGAACAATGGAGAGACATTGATCCCGATGTTGAATTTTGATTATGTAGCGTGAATCTTAGTTCAAGGAAGAAAAAACTGCAGGGGTTCAACCCCTGTATTTTTTTGATTTGGTGAGGTTGGCGGGCGGTTGTTTGGGTTAATTGGATATTTTGAACATAAGGCTTGACAGGTAAAATGGGGTGTATATAATGGAGATATACATAATTAAATGAATAATATTGATTTTGGAAAAATTGGCGGATTTGATTGGGATGATGCGAATATTGATAAGAATTGGAAAAAGCATGAAGTGGCGTTTTGGGAAAGCGAAGAAATTTTTTTCAATCGTCCGCTCTTGCTTCAATCCGACGATAAGCACTCTGGCAAAAGCGAAAGCCGTTATTACGCGTTGGGTAAAATCAATAAAAACAAACTGCTCTTTACGGCGCTTACGATCAGAAAAAATAAAATAAGAATTATTTCTGCCCGCCCGATGAGCCAAAAAGAAAAAACTATTTATCAAAAACAATATGGACAAAAATAATTTAAAAGAAATTCCAAAATTCAAAAGTGAGAACGAAGAACGCGAATTTTGGGCAAAAAACGACAGCGCCGATTATGTTGATTGGGGCAAGGCAAAAATCAATCCGGATTTACCGGATTTGAAACCGTCATTGCGCAGTGTGTCAATTCGTTTGCCGGAAAATATGATTTTCCGCCTCAAAGAAATGGCTAACAGGCGCGACGTTCCCTATCAATCACTGGTGAAAATGATCTTGGATGAAAAAATTCAGGAAGAGGCAATGACATTAAAATAGGTTTGAATTTGATAAATCAAGGATTTAGCGCAAAACCAGCCGTGGCAAGGGTCTGTTGTCAAATTAGGTTCAACTGCAATTTCCATATTTCGGCTGCGAAAAATTCATCGCTCGTCGACAGATTTAGCTTAAATATGCCTCCTCGCTCTTCATTTTTCTCGCTCAAAATCTGAGAATTTCGTTCTGAATCTAATTTGACAACAGACCCGTAAGGCAAAGCGCACAAGCACCTCTCGATTAAGTTCGCCGCAAGGCCGCAGAGGTTATGGCGGGGAGAATGAGAGGCGCGCCACTCTCAATCCTTGCGAATTCGTTATCAAATATCCGTGCATCATAAAATTACAGGGGTTGAGCCCCTGTGATTTTTTGTTATAGAAGCGGAAGGGCGAATAATTTTATTCGTCCCTACAGGATGCGAAATGCGGGCGGGCGCAAGAGCCACCCCTACAAAATATTGGGGAAGTTTGCTAGTATGGGAAATGTATCAAGCAAAATATTATGGAGCAGGATTTTAACAAAAAGGAGGAAGAGATAATCAAATTTTGGAAAGAAAATAAAATTTTTGAAAAATCAATGGCGCGCTCTCCCAAGAAGAAGCGCGATTTTGTGTTTTATGAAGGTCCGCCCACGGCCAATGCCAAGCCGGGGATACATCATGTTGAGACGCGGGTTTTTAAAGATATGGTTTGCCGTTATAAAACAATGCGGGGTTTTCGCGTGCGGCGGCGCGCCGGCTGGGACACGCACGGCCTGCCCGTGGAATTGCAGATTGAAAAAAAGCTCGGCTTGCATAATAAAAAAGAAATTGAAAAATACGGCATCAAAGAATTCAACAAAGAGTGCCGAGATTCGGTTTTTGAGCAGATTGGCGAATGGCAAGAGCTTACTGAGCGCATCGGCTACTGGCTGGATCTGGGAAATCCCTATATTACCTATGATGCCAAGTATATGGAGTCGGTATGGTTTATTTTAAAGCGCGCATGGGAAAAGAAGCTTTTATTCCAAGACTATAAGGTGGTGCCTTATTGTTCGCGGTGCGGCACGGCTTTGTCCAGCCATGAAGTGGCTCAGGGCTACCAGAAGGTGAAAGATCCTTCCATATATGTTAAATTCCGGATTTTAAATCCCGGGTTTGAAAACGCGTCGTTGCTGGTTTGGACCACCACGCCGTGGACTTTACCGGCAAATGTCGCTTGCGCGGTCAATTCTGGTTTAGATTATGTGAAGGCCAAGCCGAATAGCGGATCGGGCGAGGTTTTAATTTTGGCCAAAAACCGCGTTGGAGTTTTGGGCGATGATTACGGAATTGTCCAGGAAATGAAAGGGAGCGAATTGATTGGGTTGCGCTATCAGGCGGCGTTTCCGGTTAAAACCGAAGAGCGGGGAACAATCTATAAAGTAATTGGCGCGGATTTTGTTTCCGCGGTTGACGGCACCGGCATTGTGCATATCGCGCCGGCTTTCGGCGCCGAGGATATGGAAGCGATACGCGCGCAAAACAAAAAATTGCGGCAAAGTGATTTGCCGGAATTTCCGGTGGTGTTGAATGTGGCCGAAGACGGCGGTTTTACTCTTGATGTGCCCAAATGGGCGGGGATGTTTGTTAAAGATGCCGATCCTTTGATTATCAAGGATTTGGAAGAGAGAGGGTTGTTGTTCGGGCAAGAGCCATACGAACATGATTATCCTTTTTGCTGGCGGTGTAAGACGCCATTGCTCTACTATGCCAAAAAGAGTTGGTTTATAAAAATGACGGCCTTGCGCGCTGATTTGTTGAAAAACAACAAAACAATTCATTGGACGCCGGCTCATCTGAAGGATGGCCGGTTTGGGGAGTGGTTGCGAGAAGTGAAGGATTGGGCGATTTCCCGCGATCGTTATTGGGGCACGCCTTTGCCCGTTTGGCAATGCGGGTGCGGCAAGATCGATGTTATCGGTTCCGTTGACGACATAATAAGCCGTCGCTATTCAAGCAATAATTACTTTGTTTTTCGCCACGGCCATTCGCAGAGGCAAGTTAAAAAGGTTGCCAGCTGTTGGCCCGAGGCCAATCCTTTGCCGCTCACCGAAGAGGGCAAAAAGCAAGTTGAAATTTCGGCCAAAAAAATAGCCAAAGAAAAAATAGACTTGATTGTTTCTTCTGATTTGTTGCGCACCAAAGAAACCGCGCGAATCATTTCAGAGATAACCGGCGCCAAGATTATTTACGACAAGCGGTTGCGTGAAACCAATGCGGGAATTTTCAACGGCCAAGATCCCAAAAAATTCTGGGATTATTTAGCAACACAAACTGATTATTTCGGCGCAAAAATTCCCAAAGGAGAAAGTTTAAAGATGATGCGCCGGCGGGTTTATGAATTTTTGCAAGAGATTGATAGGAAATATGGAGGCAAAAATATCGTTATTGTGTCTCATGAAATGCCGCTGACGGTTTTGGAATATACCTTGAAAGGATTGGATTTGGAAACCATTTTAGATAATCGGCGCGATGGCAAAATTAAGAAAATAGACACTGGAAAATTCCGGACAATTGAATTTAAGCAACTGCCGTTTAACGACGAGATGGAAATTGACTTGCACCGGCCATTTATTGACGGCATTGAGCCGTTTTGCGAAAAATGCGGCCAAAGAATGAAACGCGTGCCCGAGGTTTTGGATTGCTGGCTGGATTCGGGCGCGATGCCTTTTGCTCAAGACGGATGGCCGCAAAAGAAAAACCAATCGTCAACTCGCGCGCCTCAATTGTTTCCCGCAGATTTTATTTGCGAAGCCATTGATCAGACTCGCGGCTGGTTCTACACGTTGTTGGCGACATCAACGGCACTGGGTTTTCCCGCGCCTTATAAGAATGTGGTTTCCGCCGGTCATGTTTTGGACGAAAAAGGCGAAAAAATGTCCAAGTCAAAAGGAAATGTGGTCAATCCTTGGGAAATGGTGGGGAAATACGGCGCCGACGCGGTGCGATGGTATTTTTACACGGTTAATGACCCGGGAGACCCCAAGCTTTACAATGAAAATGATTTGAGTTTGGCGCGTAAAAAATTCTTGCTTACTTTTTGGAATTGTTATGTGTTTTTGAAAACCTACGCGCCCAAAATAAAAGCGCCGAATGCTTTGGCGCCGATTAATGTTCTGGATCGTTGGATTGTCGCGCGATTAAATTCGGCGATAACAAATGTTGGTGAACATTTGGATAATTATGACATCGCTCGTGCCGCGCGCAAAATTGAGGATTTTGCCATCAACGATTTGTCGTTGTGGTATGTGCGCCGGTCGCGCCGCCGCTTACAGCAACCCAAAAACAGCGTGGAATTGAATCAAGCCGCCAAGGTTTTCGCCTATGTTTTGGCCAATTTGGCCAAAATTTCGGCGCCGTTTGTTCCATTCTTAAGCGAGGAAATTTGGCAAGGGTTGTCCGGCAATGATTTTGGCAAGGGCAAATCCGTGCACTTGGAGTTGTGGCCCGCGTTTGCCCCCTCCTTCGTTAAAACTGCGGCGGGCAAGTCCGTCGCTGATAAAAATTTGAGCGAGCAGATGACGTGCATTCGCGAATTAACGGCCATGGTGTTGGCCGAACGCGCCAAGCACGCCGTCAAAGTGCGCCAGCCGTTGGCGAAAATAACCATTGGCGCAAACACAAAATTAAGCCGCGAGATGGCCGATTTGTTGGCGCGGGAAATCAATGTTAAGAAAATTGAATTTAATTCCGGGCAAAAAGCCGCTATTGAAATTGATTGGACAATTACTCCGGAATTGAAAGAAGAAGGATTGATGCGTGAAGTAATCCGGCAAATTCAGGAATTGCGCAAGACTGCTAAATTCATCCCTGCCGACAAGATTGCAATTTATTTCCAGGCGCCAGGCGAGTTAAAAGCGGTGATTGAAAAAAAACAGACGGTGATTGCCGATGAAACCAAAGCCGCGCGCGTTGAACAAGGAAAGCCGGCTAAAATTGCCGCGGCGATTGAAACCGCGGTTGACAAGCAAAAAATTTGGCTTGGCATAAAAAAATGCTAAAATAATAATAAATGTAAAGTTGAAAAATCAAAAATCAAAATGACGGTTAAAAAATGTAAAATATTTTTGCATTCTTAATTTTATTACATTGTCATTTTCAACTTTGGAATTTACATTTTAAACTTTTAACGTGGAACTTTTTATTTGGTCGGCCATATTTGTCGTTTCGGTGATTGCGTTGTTGCGTGGCGCGGCTTGGTTTGCTTCGGCCGCCGCCGGTTTTTTCAGCAAGCGCGCCGCCGCGGGTTTTGCCGCGATTGCTATTGGTGCGGCGTTGCCGGAATTATCATTGGCGCTGGTCGCGGTTTTAACCGGCCGGCCGGAATTGGTTCTGCCGATTGTTTTGGGTTCGTCAATTGTCAATATTTTGCTGGTGTCCGGATTATCCGCGATTGCGGCCAGAAATTTGCCGATTAATCGAGAATATGCGGATTTGGACGCGCCTCTTTTGGCGGCAAGCACGGCAATTTTCTATTTTTGCGCCGCCGACGGCCAAATTGTTTTTTTGGAAGGGATGTTGATGTTTCTATCGTTTTTGATTTGCGCGGTGTTTTTGGCCGCCCGCGGCCGAATTCGTGAATTTACACCTCGTGATATTGTTAGGCCGGGAATGTTTGGCGCCGGCCGTGGCTTGATTGAAATGGTGGGTTCGCGGTTTTCCCGCGGATTCAATGCTCCCGCGAAAATTTTTCGCGGCGCGCTTTTGCTGGGATTGGGCGGTGCGCTTTTGCTGGCCATTGCCGCGGATTTTACCGTTGAGTCGCTGGCAGGTATTGCGGCTTTAGTTGCTTTACCGGCAACGGTTTTGGCATTGTCGGTGCTGGCCATTGTTGCCGCAATGCCGGAGCTTTGGGCCAGCGTCAAGATTATTGCTCAAAAACGCTACGAAGTGGCCATGGGCAATGTTTTTGCCAGCACTACCGTTAATTTGTTGTTGGTGGCCGGTATTGCCGCGATGTTTTCACCTTTGCCGGTTGATGTTGCGGTTCTGGAAGTGGCGTTGCCATTTTTTATTGCCGCGGGCGTGTTGTTGACAGTTTCGGCGTTTTCGCGCAAAATCAATGCCGGACAGGGATGGCTGTACTTGTTTTTTTATTTGCTGTTTTTGGCGAAATTGCTTAATTGGTTTTAATAAAAATTAAAATAATCAAAAATATATGGCGTTTTCTTTGGGAAATTTGTTTGGAGGAGGTTCAAAGCCAAACAAAGGGGGTACGGATGCTTCCGATAAGAATACTCCCAACAACGAACCATTATCCGCAAATCAAGACCTTTTTAATCAAACATCGCGTTTTAGCGGTATTCACCGACCGACAAGTCCGGCTTCCGCGCCTACTATAGGAAGTTATCAATCCAGTATGGACCGTATCGGCGCGCAAGCGCGCTTAAATCCAAAATCCAGAGCCGCCAAAATGGAAGAAAACGCATTAAACAGAAAAAAGACAGAAAATAGGCATACTTTTTTCGGTCAGAATTCGGTGCCGGTGAAAAATGCTATCAGGGATTTTGTAAGTGATCCGGGAATGAGCAAGTATTTTAGGGAAGATATGGCGACTCGAGAAAAAAGAATAAAAACAGGAGTTGGTATTTTTGGTAAAGGAGGATATGTTAGAAAAGAGGATGTTATAAGGATAAAACGGGACTTGAATGAAGGAAGATTAGACAAAATAGGGTTGAGCCCAAAAATGGCAAGTAAAATAAAAAATAGTTCAGGCGCCAAACGGGCGCTTGAAAGAACGTTAGGCAACATGCTGGGCAAAAAATAATTATTCATTAAAAGTCCAATGAGCAAATTTGTTAAAATTCTGGCAGTCTTTGTTTTGGTGCTCGCGGCGGTGGGCTATGGTTTTTGGCGCAAAAACATTTATTCAAAAGAGGGGTTGAAATTAGAGATGATCGGGCCGAAAGAAGCGCAATTGGGGCAGGAGGTGGAGTATGTGGTCAAGTACAAAAACAACGGCGAGTTTCGGCTGGAAAATCCGAATCTGATATTTATGGCACCGGACTTTTCCATTAAAGATGACAAAATTTACGACAAGGAGGTGATTGAGTCCGACAAATTGGGTGGCGCGATTTATCCGGGAGAAGAACGGAGTTTCACTTTCAAATTCCGTATGGCGGGAAAAGCCGGCGATGCCAAAATTGCCAAGGTGGTACTTTCTTATCAGCCAAAAAATTTGACTGCCCGTTATGATTCAACCACAACTTTTACCACGGTGATGAAAGACGTGCCGCTGGACCTTGATATGGACATTTCTTCAACCGTGGAAGCAGACAAGGATTTTCATTTCAAGATAAATTATTTTTCCAATATTGATTGGTTGCTTACCGATTTGCGGGTTAATGTTGACTATCCTTCGGGATACGCGTTTTCGCAATCTGTGCCCAAATCTTTTGACAAAAATGAATGGGTCATTCCGGTTTTAAACAAGGATCAATCCGGCGTGATTGATATCACGGGGCGGATTTCGGGGGTATTGGGTGAAGGCAAGGTTTTTCGCGCGCGGATCGGGATGTGGAAAGACGGCCAGTATATGCAGTTGAAAGAGATTGAAAGGGGCGTTAAGCTTGTCAAACCAACAGTGTCTTTGCGCCAAACCATCAATGGCGACGCCAATTACACGGCCAAGCCCGGCGAGTGGCTTCATTATGAAGTTTATTACAAAAACGTGAGCGACAGCGAACTTTATAATTTGGTGTTGGTTGATAATCTGGAAGGCGACTTGTATGATTTCACAGCCATCAAATCCGATACGGGCAATTTCCGGCAAGGGGACAGTTCCGTGGTGTTTGATTGGAAGCAAAACAATCAGCTGGCTTATTTGCCGGTGATGGACGAAGGCAAGGTTGAGTTTTGGATTAAACTAAAAGATGATTTGAGCCGGATGAACCATCCGGAATTAACTAACAAAGTGATGATCGGACCGGCGCGAGAAGATTTTGTCACCAAAATCAGCTCCAAGCTGGAACTGGCGCAAAAGGCGTTTTATAACGATGAAATTTTTGGCAATTCGGGGCCTTTTCCGCCGCAAGCGGGCACGATAACAACCTACACGGTTACTTGGCAGGCAAAGAATTATTATTCCAATGTCAAAGAGGTGAATGTCAAAGCGGTTTTGCCGCCCGAGGTGCAACTTGTGAGCGGCAAAGTGTTTCCCGAGAACCAGACCGAAAGATTGGTTTATAATGATGTTTCGCGCGAGATTGTTTGGAATATCGGCGATATGGTTGCCGGGCAAGGATTGATTTCCAACCCGCTCAATGTTTCTTTTCAAGTGGCGGTAACTCCAATGAATTCTCAGGCGGGGAATACGGCGGGGATTATCGGCCAGGCGATGATTGCGGGCAACGATAGTTGGACGGAAACTTTGCTGGAATCAATCGTTCCGGCGGTGGACACCGCGTCGCTTTCCGATGCGATGCTGGCGGAAAACAGCGGCATTGTGCAACCCAGAATAAATTAAAAGTTGAAAAATCAAAAATCAAAACTTTTAGCTTTGATTTTTAAATTTTTCATTTGAAACGTGGATTATTTGCAGAATATTATTTCATTAGCCAAGCGCAGGGGGTTTGTTTTTCCGTCATCGGAGATATATGGCGGTTTTGCCGCGGTTTATGATTATGGCCATTATGGCGCTTTGCTGAAAAACAATATCCGCGACGCATGGTGGCGCGCGATGGTGCAGTTGCGATCCGATGTTGTGGGGCTTGACAGCGCGATTTTTATGCATCCGACGACATGGCTTGCGTCCGGCCACATAGATAGCTTTGATGATCCGCAGGTGGATTGCAAAAAGTGCAAATCGCGCTGGCGCGCCGATCATATTTTGGAGGTTTTCGGTGTTAGCGCCGATAAACAGTCTTTGGAGTTTCTCAATGCCGAACTTGATAAATTGAGAAAAGATAAAAAATTAAAATGTGCCAATTGCGGCTCGGATCAGCTCACTGAAGCCAAAAGGTTTTCACTGATGGTTAAGTCAAATCTCGGTTCGCCCACTGACGCGTTAAGCGAGGAGAATGTTGTTTATTTGCGCCCGGAAACTTGCGGCGGTATTTATTTGGAATATAAAAATACCATTGACACCGCGCGGGTGAAATTGCCGTTCGGCATTGCGCAGGTGGGCAAGGCGTTTCGCAATGAAATCGTGGCGCGGCAATTCATTTTCCGCACCCGCGAATTTGAGCAGATGGAGATGCAATATTTTTTGCATCCTTCAATTATGAAAGAAAAGTATGACGAATGGAAGAACATCCGCTGGGACTGGTATTTGGAATATGGCATGGGCAAGGACGATATTCGCTGGTATAAACATGAGAAATTGGCGCATTACGCGAGCGAGGCATACGATATTGAATATAATTTCAAGGCGCTGGGCGGCTATAAAGAAGTGGAAGGCATTCATGCCCGCGGAGATTGGGATTTGAGCCAGCATTCCAAATTTTCCGGCCAGGATTTGAGTTATGCCGATCCAAAAACCGGCGAAAAATTCATTCCTCATATTATGGAAACGTCCGTGGGGTTGAACCGTCTGTTCTTTATGTTTTTGGACAAAGCGTATTGCGAAGAAGTTGTTAATGGAGAAACGCGCGTGGTGCTCAAATTTGATAAACGCTTGGCGCCCATCAAGGCCGCGGTCTTTCCATTGTTAAAAAACAAACCCGAACTTGTTGCCAAGGCGCGGGAAATTTACGACATGCTGAAAACTGAATTTATGTGCGAGTTTGACGACAATGGCAACATCGGCAAGCGCTACCGCCGCCAGGACGAGATTGGCACGCCCTGTTGCGTGACCGTTGACTTTGATTCTTTGGAAAATAACGACGTCACGGTGCGCGACCGCGACACGATGGCGCAGACCAGAGTGAAAATTACCGGCTTGAGCGATTATTTGCGTAAGAATTTGGAAATTTAATTTTATGGAAGAAACCGATAAAATTTTAGCCAAAATAGATTTTTTGCGGACAATTTTTGCGCAGATTATCACATTGCTTCCAAAATTTGATATTGCCGATAAAACTGTTTTGCCTTATGGGTTAAAGCCGCATACCCGTTCGGTGAGTTGGATTGTAGAACAAGTGATTGTTCAGCAATTGAAATTTAGAAAAGATAAATTGGGGCTGAATGAAGTCAATTTTGATATGCCGGATACTTGTTTGCACGATTGCGTGATATTAAAAGGTGGCAAAGATATTTTGTTAATATCAAAATTCATAATATTGACGGCAAAGAAAATAAAAATGATATTTCCGCGGTAGAGAAATTGTATTTTCAATATTCGGCAAACCCTGATTATGATTTGATTTTTGCATGCGTTGGAGTTTTTTTCAAAGAAAATTCAATATTCTTTGATCAAAATTATCTGGAAATTTTTTCGGCGCAATTTTTGCCTATCTATGTCAATCCACGCAACGATAAAATACAGGCAAAATATAATCACAAAATGGAAATAAGAAGCCGAAAAGATTTCCTGAAATTGTTAAAGAAAAATTCAAAAAGCATCATTCTAAAATGAATACCAAAATTATCAACAAAATTTTTAACGAAGACGCTCTTTCGGGAATTGATAAAATTGCCGACAGTTCTGTTGATTTGATTCTTACTGATCCTCCATATTGCCTTGGAAAGGATTATGGCAATGATTCCGATAAGCTGTCCTCGTCGGATTATTTGGATTGGATGTTTTGTTGGTTTGATTTGGTTTATGATAAATTAAAAGAAAATGGCAGTTTGTATGTTTTTTTGAGTTGGCAATATACTCCGGAAATATTTTCTTATTTCAAGAAAAAGATGCGGATGATTAATGAGATCATTTGGGATAGGCATGTCCCAAGTATGGGCGGTTCTACGAGAAAATATTCTTCAGTCTATGACAGTATTGGATTTTTTGTAAAAAACGACGATTATTATTTTGATTTGGATTCAATCAGGGTTCCTTATGATGAAGCGACAAAAAAGGCGCGGACGCGTAGTATATTTGTGGGCAAAAAATGGCTTGAAATCGGTTATAATCCAAAGGATTTGTGGAGTTATAGTCGAATACACAAACAAGATCCGGAAAGATGCAACCATCCAACACAAAAACCGCTTTTTATAGTTGAAAGAATGGTTAAAGCCAGTTGTCCTGTTGGCGGATTGGTACTTGATCCGTTTATGGGAAGCGGGACGACCGCAGTGGCGAGTGTCAGAAATAATAGAAATTTTGTTGGTTTTGAAATCAATGAAAATTATTATAAAGATTCGTTAGAGCGGATTAAAATTGAAAAACAAAAAGGAGAACAGCTCGGGTTTTCGTTAGAAGTCGCTAATGGTGATTTTGATAAAAGTAAGACAATTATTAAGGCATAATAAATAATTATGGAAATTAAGCAATTATTAAATCAAGGGAAAGAAATTTGGGGAGAGAAAAAGTGCGATTTATCGCAAATTATCGTGCGTATGGGCAAGGTTTTTGGCGATATTTGCCGCTACGCGCGTGGCGAAAAGCCGACCGACGCGCTAAGCGAGGCGGAGCTGAAAAAAGAATTGGGGAATATGATTTTTTCAACCATAAGATGGTGCGATGATTTAGGATATGATCCGCAGGAATGCGTTGATCTTGCCATTGAAGCGCAAAAAGAATATCAAAAAGATGTATAAAAAAACAACATTGGACAATGGATTGCGTTTGATTGAAGTAAATTCGCAGGACACCAATACGGCAACAGTTTTGGTTTTGGTGGGTGCCGGATCAAAATATGAAACCAAAGAAATTTCCGGCATTTCTCATTTCTTGGAGCATTTGCAATTCAAGGGAACGAAAAAACGGCCCACGGAAATGGATATTTTTTCTTTTCTTGACGGGATGGGGGCGGTTTCAAACGCGTTTACTTCCCAGGAATACACGGGATATTATGCCAAAACCCAAAAAGCGAAATTTGAAACCGTGTTTGACTTGATTGCCGATATTTTTTTGAATTCAACCTTGCCGGCGGAAGAAATTGAGAAGGAAAGGGGCACGATTATTGAGGAGTTGAAAATGTTTTATGATCATCCCATGCGCCACATTTGGACTGTTTGGGGCGGCGTGCTCTATGGCGATCAGCCGGCGGGGTGGGATATTGGCGGTACGATTGACACGGTTAAAAAAATCAGCCGTGAACAACTGATTGCTTATCGGCATTCCAATTATGCGGCGCAAAACACGATTGTTTGCGTTTCCGGTAATTTTAACCATGAGTTGGCGCTGGATTTGACCAAAAAATATTTTTCCGATTTTGCTACCAAGCCGTTGGCAAAAAAAACGCCTGTGGCGGAAATTCAGAATAGCCCCAACGTTTTGATTTATAAAAAAGATACCCAGCAAACCCAAATCGCGCTGGGCGTGAGAGCGTTTAATCTTTTTCACCCTAAGCGTTTTGCGCTGGAATTGTTGGAAAAGATTTTGGGGGGGATGTGTTCATCGCGGCTGATGGAGGAAGTGAGAATCAAACGCGGATTGGTTTATGATGTTCATACCGAGTTGGCGATGGACCCCGACGTCGGTTCGCTGGCCGCGGCGGCAAATTTGGACAGCACGCGCTTGGATGAGGGGATAAAGGTAATTTTGGGCGAATTCAAAAAAATTAAAGAAAAAGAAATTTCATCAGGTGAATTGCAAAAAGCCAAGGACAATTACATTGGCAAAAGCTCAATTATTCTGGAATCATCGCATGCCAAGGGGTTATTTTATAGCGAGCAGGAGCTTTTGGAAAATCAAGTGCTTGAGCCCGAGGATGTTTATGAAAAAATCAAAAAAGTGACTGCGCAAGACATTCAGGAAGCGGCGCGGGAAATTTTTGTGCCGGAAAAATTGAATTTGGCGGTAATTGGACCGTATGATAACAAGTCGCGCTTTGAAAGATTAATGGAAAACGCGCTATAATGAAAAACATATAAACATATAAACATCTTATGCTTTCCATCGGGGGTAAAAAAACAACAATTGATGTTTCGTGGGCCGCGCTTGCCAAGATCGGAGCCGCGATTGCCATTGGTTGGGCGTTATATCTGGCACGGGAAGTTTTGTCGCTGGCTCTTTTTGCGCTGATTATCTCAACGCTTTTTAACCCGGCGGTGAATTTTTTGGAAAAATTAAAAATGCCTCGCTCGGCGGCGGTGTTTTTGGTTTATTTTTCGGTGTTTGGAATTTTGGGAACGGCGATTTATTTGGTGTCGCCGGTTTTTATGATTGAAACCCAGCAATTGGGGCATTTGTTCCCGACTTATTTTGAGAAAGTGTCACCGTTTTTGTCGGGAATGGGGTTTGCGATTTTTCAAAATATGGATGTGTTTGTTGCCGCGATTCGCGACTGGCTGGTGGGCGCGTCTTCGGGCATCATCGGATCTTTAGGGGCGCTGTTCGGTGGCGTTTTAGCGATGTTCACCGTGGTTGTTGCCGCCGCGTTTTTTTCCTTGGAAGAAAGCGGCATCAAGAAATTTATTTTGCTGGCAATTCCGGCCAAGCGCGAAAAAATAGCTCTGGATTGGTGGGAAAAATCGCAAGTGAAAATTTCGGGATGGTTTGCGGTGCGATTGGCGGGGATGCTGGCGGTTGGATTGCTCACTTCGCTGGCGGCTTGGGCGCTGGATATCCGTTATCCGGTTTTTCTGGGATTTTTCGCGGGGGTGGCCGACATTGTGCCCTTCATTGGCCCGATTGCTTCGGGAGCGGTGATCGCGCTGGCGGCATTGCTTGATTCCTGGCAAAAAGCATTGTTGATAGTTGTGATTTTCACGGCTATTCAGCAATTGGAAAACAACTTGATTATTCCTTTGCTTTCAAAAAAATTCATTGCGTTTCCGGCCATTTTGGTGTTGGTGTCGCTTTTGGCCGGCGAAGCGATTTGGGGGCTGGCCGGCGCGATTTTGGCGATTCCTTTGTTTGGCGTTTTGTATGATTTTGGCCGCGGGTATTTGATTGGGACTAAAAAAATAAAGGAAGAATAATGTCTGGCGTTTTATATATTGTTGCCACCCCCATCGGCAATTTGGGTGATATTACCTTGCGGGCGACAGAGGTGCTGAAATCCGTTGATTTGATTTTGTGCGAAGACACGCGCGTGGCCCAAAAACTACTGGCGCGTTTTGATATTAAAAAATCGCTGGAAAGCTATCATCAACATTCAACTTTGTGGAAAACCGATTATATTTTGAGCTTGATGGAGGAGGGAAAAAACTTGGCGCTGGTTTCCGACGCGGGCACGCCGGGCATAAGCGATCCGGGCAATCAATTGGTCCAAGCGATAATCAAAAAATTCGGCGATGGCGCAAAAATCGTTCCCATCCCCGGCGCCAATGCCGCGATTGCGGCGTTGAGCGTTTCGGGGTTTGCCACGGATAAATTTATATTTTTGGGTTTTCCGCCGGCAAAGAACAAGCGCAAAAAATATTTTCAAGAATTGTTGGCAAGTGAATACGCGGCAACATTCTATGAATCAAGCTTTAGAATTTTGAAGACTTTGTCCGAAATTGACGAATTGAATTCCGATAAATCGCGCCAAATTGTCGTTTGCCGCGAACTTACCAAGGCCTTTGAAACAATTTACCGCGGCACAATCGCCGAAGTTATCGCCAAGATCAAAAAAGACCCCCAAAAAGGCGAATTCGTTGCTGTCTTTGAAGGCAAATAATAAATTTGCTAACTTGTTTGGTCGGATTTTATTTGAAGATTGATTCATTGATAATTCAACGAAAATTAAAAATTGATAATTGAAAATTATGAGCTCCAAATATTACATCACTACCACCTTGCCCTATGTGAACGCCAGGCCGCACATCGGTTTCGCGCTGGAAATTATTCAAGCCGATGTTTTGGCGCGGTGGCAGAGATTGCGGGGAGCGGAGGTATTTTTTAACACCGGCGCCGACGAACATGGGGCAAAAATTTTTGAAAAAGCGAAAGAGCTGGGCAAAACTCCCCAGGAATATTGTGACGAATCGGCGCGTCCGTTTTTGGCGATAAAAGAAAAATTGAATTTGTCGTTTGACAATTTCATTCGCACCACTGACGTTCGTCATATAAAGGCGGCCCAAGTTTTTTGGAAACGCTGCGATGCCAACGGCGATATTTACAAAAAAACATACAAAGCCAAGTATTGCGTGGGATGCGAACTGGAAATCACCGATTCGCAATTAAAAGACGGCAAATGCCCCATTCATCCCAACAAAGAAATTGAGATCATTGAAGAGGAAAATTATTTTTTCCGGTTTTCAAGATACCAAAAACCGCTTTTGGATTTCTATGAAGCCAACCCGGATTTTGTGGCGCCCGATGTTCGGTTCAATGAAATAAAAAGCTTTGTTTCCGGCGGGTTGCGGGATTTTTCCATTTCGCGTCAAAAGGAAAAAATGCCTTGGGGAATTGCGGTTCCCGGCGACGAATCGCAGGTGATGTATGTTTGGTTTGACGCGTTGGTGAACTATATTTCTTGCCTTGGCTGGCCAAATGATGAAAAAAAGTTTGAAGAGTTTTGGGGAACAAAGGATTGCCCGAATGCTATTCAGGTGGCGGGAAAAGATAACTTGCGCCAGCAAAGCGCGATGTGGCAGGCAATGCTAATGTCGGCGGGCTTGCCCAATTCCAAGCAAATATTTATCCACGGATTTATCACTTCAAACGGCCGGAAAATGTCAAAATCGCTGGGCAACGTGATTGATCCGGTTGATTTGGTTGACAAATACGGCGCTGATGCCACCCGTTACTTTTTATTGCGCGAAATTCCCGCTGATGAAGATGGCGATTTTTCCTACCAAAAATTTGAAGAACGATATAATAGCGATTTGGCCAAAGGATTGGGGAATTTTGCCAGCCGTGTTGCGACCATTGCCAAAAAGATCGGCGCGGCTACCAATAAAGAATTTGCCAATAATGAATTAAAAGACGCAGTTGATGGCGCTTGCTCCGATTGCGATAAATTTCTGCGACAATATAAATTCAATGAGGCGCTGGCCGCGGTTTGGAAGCTGGTGAATTTGGGCGACAAATATATTGAACTCACTCAGCCGTGGAAAACAAAAGACGCCGTGGCAGTGGGGGATTTGCTTTTGATGCTTTCCGAAATTGCAAAATTGGCAGAGCCGTTCATTCCGCAAACCGCGCAAAAAATCAAGGATATGCTTTTGGGAGAAGAAATCGGAATTCTGTTCCCAAAAATAGAATACACTTTGAATAAAAACGGGAAATAAGGTAAATTGTAATTATGAAAATAGAATCTGTCAAAAATTTGAATATCACTCTACTTTTTTCGGCGCCGTTAAACCATAATAACATTTCCCAGCAAAAATTGCTGGAATCTTTTCAAACCGGAGACGCGCAAAGAGATGTAAATAATTTTATTGCCGCACCAGGCATTAAGGTAATAGTTTTTCCAAACCAGCAAAAAGATATTATTTTTGAGGCGAATAGAATTTTGCTCAATGAAAAAAGTGGCAAGAATCCCGAAAATTCCAATTTGGTTATTGATTTGGAAAAAATTATTAGCGTGAATTTCTTTGGGAAAGAGGAAGAAATTAACGCCTACGGAGTTAATTGTGAAAT
>CAZFZI010000006.1:23272-28233 GCA_964523275.1 uncultured Candidatus Saccharibacteria bacterium | reverse complement strand
CAAAAAAAATCATGGCCGAATCTTTGGGTGGTCAACGACGATTTGGATATTCTCTTGGGAAAAATAAAGGTTTCTCAAAACCGGGGCGCGGCCGGCCACAAAGGAGTGCAATCCATCATTGATTACCTCAAAACCAAAAACTTTGTCCGTTTCCGTGTGGGTATCGCACCTCAAACCTCCGCGGCAAAAAAAATTCCAACCGAAAAGTTCGTGCTCAAAAAAATCCCGCGCGGCAAGCTTGACGAATTCGCCAAAACCGCTAATTTGACCATAAGCGCCATTGAAACCGCGCTCACCCAAGGAATTGAAAAAGCAATGACCGAATATAACCAATAAAAAGATACTATTCCTCAAATTGTTTTCAAAAAGTCTAACCTTATCGGGCATCTGAAAGGTTAGACCTTTTGAAAACAAAATGCGGGATTTTTTGCAAGAAGGCGAAAAATGGTATAGTGAAAAAGTTAGTATTCTCATATGCAAGACGACATACGAAAAATCAGCCAGGCGGACGTTGATTTCCCCAATTGTTTGCGCACCATCCCCTCGCGGCCAAAAGAACTCCACCTTATCGGCAATTTGGATTTAACCATACCCTGTGTTGCCGTGATCGGCGCGCGCGTGCCGTCAACCTATGGCAAGCAAGCCGCGCATGATATTGTTTTTGAATTATCCCGCGCCGGCGTTTGCGTGGTTTCGGGAATGGCGCCCGGCATTGACACTTTGGCCCATCTTGCCGCGCTGGAATGCGGCGGACGGACAATCGGGGTTTTGGGCACCGGTTTGGATGAGAATTCATTTTTTCCCAAGCAAAATCTTGACTTGGCCAAAAAAATAGTTGATACTGGCGGTTGCTTGGTGAGTGAATATCCGGTTGGATTTTCCGCCACCAACTACTCGTTTCCCCAGCGAAACCGCATCATCGCGGGTTTGTCGCTGGCCATAGTGGTGATTGAAGCCAAAGAAAAATCCGGCTCGCTGATCACCGCCGAATGGGGCCGAAAACAACACAAGCCGGTATTCGCGGTCCCCGGGTCAATCTATTCAACCGCTTCGGCCGGATGCAACTGGCTGTTAAAAAACGGAGGTCTGGCCTGCACCGGCGGCGCGGACATTCTGGCCGGTCTGGGGCTGGCAACAGCGTCAAAAGCCAAACGAACCAGCGATAATCCGCAGGAACAAAAAATCCTTGACGCGCTGGCGCAAGGCGCGCTTGACCTTGACCGAATAATCCGAACAACCAAACTGCCCGCGCAAATTGCGATGAGCCTGATTCCAATAATGGAAATTAACGGCACAATCCGAAATTTGGGCAACGGAGAATACTGTATCAATTAATATCCAATACTCAATTTTCAATTTTCAAACAAATTTGAATATTGCTTTATTGATTATTTTTTGAAAATTGGTACTTGAATATTGGATATTAAGAATTTTTAATTATGAAGCTGGTTATCGTTGAATCCCCCACCAAAGCCAAAACATTGCAAAAATTTTTGGGATCGGATTATAAAATCCTGTCTTCCTACGGCCATGTGCGCGATTTGCCCAAGACTGTTTTTGGCGTGGACGTTGAACACGATTTTGCCCCAAAATACAACATCACCGCCAAAGGCAAAAGCACAATAAAAGAACTAAAAGCCCAAGTTGCCAAAGCCGACAACATTCTGATCAGCACCGACCCAGACCGCGAAGGCGAAGCTATCGCCTGGCATTTGGTGGAAGCGTTGAAACTGGACAAACCCGAAACCAAAAAAGTTGAAGGCAAGCCCCCCTCCGCTAAAGCTATGGCGGGCAAGAAATACCAGCGCATTGAATTCCACGAAATCACCAAAAGCGCGATTGAGGAAGCGCTCAAAAATCCGCGCGAAATTGATGTAAACTTGGTCAACGCCCAGCAAGCGCGGCGCGTTTTGGATCGCATTGTGGGCTACAAGCTTTCCCCGTTTTTGTGGAAAAAGATCGTCAAAGGATTGTCGGCCGGACGAGTGCAGTCCGTTGCCGTGCGCCTGATTGCCGATCGCGAACGAGAAATTGAAGCATTCAACCCCGAAGAATACTGGGAAGTTGTCGCAACATTGAAAAACACCAAAAACGAACCGCGCCAAGAATTTTTGGCGCGGCTGGCCAAGGTAAATGATGAGACTCTGGACAAATTGGGAATAAAAGATGAAAGCCAAGCCATTGCCATTGAGCAAAATTTGGCCAACGCCGCCTACAAAATCGCGGCGGTTGAAAAAAAAGAAACTCGCAAAAACCCTCTGCCGCCGTTCACCACCTCCACTCTCCAGCAGGCCGCGTGGCAAAAATTCAAAATGACCGGCAAGGCCGCGATGATGACCGCTCAACAACTATACGAAATGGGACTGATCACCTACCACCGCACCGATTCGCTCAATCTTTCGGTTCAATCCTTGACCGCGGCAAAAGATTTCATCACCAAAAATTACGGAACCCAATATCATCCCGGAAACTTCAACACCTACAAAACCAAAGCGAAAGGCGCGCAAGAAGCCCACGAAGCTATCCGCCCGGCATATCCCGATCAAACGCCGGAAATGGCGCTTGCCGACAAAAATCTCACCCGCCCGCAGGCAAAGCTATATGAATTGATCTGGCAAAGATTTGTCGCCAGCCAAATGACACCGGCAATTTTTGATTCGCTGAGCATTCACATCTCTGCGGTTGGAAACGACAGAACAGATTACGACTTCAAAGCCAGCGGGCAAACATTGAAATTTAACGGTTATTTGAAAGTCTATCCGTCAAAGTTTGAGCAAATTGAATTGCCCCAAATGGAAAACGGCGAGCCACTGGAATTTATCAAGCTTGACCCGAGCCAGCATTTCACCAAACCGCCGGCACGCTACAACGAAGCAACACTCATTAAGGCCATGGAAGCCCACGGTATCGGCCGACCTTCCACCTACGCCCCCATCATCTCCACCATTCAAACCCGCAACTACATTGAAAAAGACGAAAAAAAATCTTTGAAACCCACCGAGATCGGCTTGATGGTTAACGATCTGCTGGTGGCGCATTTTCCCCAAATCGTAGACATCGGCTTTACCGCCAAGATGGAAGAGGAATTTGATCAAATCGCCGAAGGCAAGGCTGAATGGGTAAAGGTTTTGCGCGATTTCTATGGCCCCTTCAAAGAAAATTTGGACGCCAAATACACACAAGTGGAAAAACAAAGCCAAACATCCCAGCCCACCGACAAAGTTTGCCCCAAATGCGGCACAAATTTGATAATCAAAATGGGGCGCTTCGGCAAATTCTATGCCTGCCCCAAGTTTCCGGAGTGCAAACACACCGAGAACATGGAACCCGAAAAACCCGCCTTCGAAGTTGAAATCCCCTGCCCCAAATGCAAAACCGGGCATATTGTGGAAAAACGCACCAAAAAGCGCAAAATTTTCTACGGCTGCTCGGCCTATCCCGATTGCGACTTTGCCCTGTGGGACAAACCCACCGGCGCCAAATGCGAACAGTGCGGCGCGATGATGATTGAAACCAAGCGCAAGCAGGTGAAGTGTTCCAATAAAGAATGTGAAAAAAGTGTAAAGTTTAAAGCGAAAAGCGCAAAGTGAAAATCCGCGTTTTGGTTTGTAGAGGATTGACCTCGAGAATTTGCGTTGGGGTCAATCCTCAACAAACACCCTCGTCCTGCCTTTTATTTAACTCTTGCTTTTCCCCTCTTTTGCGCTAATTTATGATTTAGATAAAAACATTGTTTTTAACATAGTGCGCTTGACTAATTTATATGTTTTTTATATAGTGAATATATAAAAACAAACTATGAAGCCAAGAAAAATTGTTTCTCAATTGGAAGCCGAAATTTCCAATCCATCCAAAAAAATTATTTTTTTATGGGGACCGCGCCAAACCGGCAAAAGCACCATTTTGAACCACCTGCGCCAAAAACACGGTGGCGCGTATTTCAATTTTGACGATCTAAACGATCAAAAATTGTTCGTCCCCGAATTGGAAAAATTAAAATCAGTGATCACGCAAAAAAACGGCGGGAAAGATTCGCGCGTTATTTTCATTGATGAAATCCAAAATTCGCCGGAAAGCACCCAATCGCTGAAACTGCTTGCCGATAACGCCGATTATATTATTTTTGCCACCGGTTCATCGGAACTGCGCGCCAAAACCCGGCGATTTGACACTCTCGCCGGCCGCTACAAAGAATTTATTTTGTTTCCCCTTACAATTGACGAAATTGCGTCTTTCCACAAAAACAACGTCGGATTCAAAGAATCACTATCGTTTGCCGACCGCAACCTGCTGTCGCGTCATCTGGAAGAAAATATGATTTACGGCAGCTACCCGGCGGTAGTTTTGACCGACAACAAAATTGAGGAAATTAAAAATATCACTCAAAACAGCGTGATTAAAGATATTGTCAACATTTATGATTTAAAAAACACCGATTTGATTTATAATCTTTTGCGAGTTCTGGCGATGCAAATCGGAAATTTAATCAACATCGCCGAATTGGCATCATCTCTGAAAACCACCGCGATCACCATTGACAATTATTTGAGCATTCTGGCAAAAAATCGCATCATCTATCTGTTGGAACCCTATCGCACCAACAAGCGGCGCGGCTATCTTGGCCGGAAAAAAGTTTTTTTCTACGATTTGGGCATCCGAAACGCGCTGATTGACGATTTTCGCGCGCTGGATTTGCGGCCGGATTTGGGCGCGGTTTTTGAAAATTTAATCGTTATGGGCGTTTTGCGGCAAAGCGTTTACCAAAGAAACAATAATAAATTGCATTATTTCCGCGAAATTTCCGGTAGCCAAAAAGAAATTGATTTGATCGTTGAAGTTCCAAAAGGCGCCAAAACCGGCTATGAAATAAAATTAAACGGCGGCAAGCCAAATATGTTCCCCGAACTCCAAATCACCGAATATGGCACAATCTCCAAAGAAAACGCCCCCGACTTCTTGAT
>CAZFZI010000006.1:9249-23172 GCA_964523275.1 uncultured Candidatus Saccharibacteria bacterium | reverse complement strand
TCCAAATCACCGAATATGGCACAATCTCCAAAGAAAACGCCCCCGACTTCTTGATTTGACCGTGGGGGCGAAACTATGTTTTCGCCCGCCCGCGAATTCAAATCCGGGCGATTACGCAGAATCGCTCCAACAAAATCCGCAATTTTCAAAGGTTCAAAGTTCAATAGTCAAAGTTCACGCCCATCTTGATTTTTTGCGCTTTTTACGCTAACTTACAATCAGCAAATTACACAAGTTAGGAGGCAAAAAATGGATTTTACGATTTTTGGATACAAAGTATCGATAGCAAAGATAGCAACCCCCGCAACCAAACAGTTATCGCAAAAGATTCTGGATATATTCTCTGCTTCTGATAAAGAAGAATTAGACATACCAGAGTTATGCAGCTTGCTTAAAGCAACAGATGAGTTTGCGGTAATGAAGGCAATTAGTATATTGCAAAACCAGAAAAAATTATTTTTTGCCAGCTTCAACAAAATTTATCGAGAGGATGGGGGGGCAATTTATTTACCCAAATACTCGAAGTCGGAGCACACCTAACCCATTTTTGCCGAAGTGGTGAAACTGGCATACACGCAGCACTCAAAATGCTGTGAGGGCAACCTCGTGTGGGTTCAACTCCCACCTTCGGCACCAAAGTAGAAATCGTGCAAAAACCCCGTTATCAAGCGGGGTTTTGAAATACAAGATTGCGGTTCACCGCCTCCACGCCGATGTATATATTCAAATATATATTTGAATATATACATCCAAAATCGTCTTCTGGTTTTGGTTAATTGTTAACAGTTAACGGTTATTTCTTCTCTATCTTTATTGCTTTGCCGTTGATTAGCGCGTCGGTGATTTTTTGGTAGGCCGATGCCAAAATGCGCGCGAAAGTGCTCTGCGAAGTGTTCATTTTTTCGGCGGCTTTGATTTGCTCAAAGCCCTCCAAATTCTTCAACCGCAAGGCTTCCATTTCTTCCAGCGACAAAGCAACCGCCTCCAAACACCGCACGGGTATCCCCTGCGGCTTGAAATATGTGATTTCCGGATTGAATTGCACCTTGCGGCACAAACAAGGTCTTGCCATATTATTTTTGGCATTTGTGAGGTTTGACCTCAACTTTTGGAAGGTCAATCCTCAACAAATGCGACTATATAATCATGTTGAAATCAAATTTCAACAATCGTCAACTTAGGTTATTTGCCATTCTCCCTTTCTAAAATCACATTGCATTTCGGACATTTAATTGCCGAACAAGGAATGCCGCTTTGATGCTTGATGCGATAACCGCATTTTGGACAAACACACTCTCCCCCAGGACCGCGGCCCTGGCCGCCGTTATCTTTTTGAAATCTTCCCTGCCTTTGCCAGCCAAAGCCCTTGCCAAATTGCGGTTTATAAAATCCGGTTTCCAATTCGTGGCTTTTAATTTCAATGGAAACATAGGCAAGATTACCAATCGTCTGCATCAGCCTCTCGCGAAATTGATTCGAAATTTTTACCGCTTCATCAATGTTTAACCCTGCCGGTAAAACGATGCTTAAATCCGCAGTAATCGCCGAACCTTTTTTTTGGGTTTTCAGTTCCGCGATTTTTATATTTTGTGCGCTGGCAACTGATTTTATTTGTTTTTCAATTTTTGGCCCGGCAGAAACATCCAAAAGCGAACCAACTGCTTCCCTACCCAGCGAAAACGATTCCTTGATAATATACAACCCGATTGCAATCGCCAAAAACGGATCGGCCCACGGCCAAACATTGGCCAGCAACAATCCGGCAAACACGCCCAGCGAAGAATAAACGTCAACCCGCGAATGCACGCCATCGGTGACCAAGCTGATGGAATTTTCTTTTTTGCCGAAGTAAATTTTCAATCGCGCCATTACCTCATTAACAACCGCGGATATTGCCATCGCCGCCAGCGCCAAACCGCCCAAGCCGATTTTGCCCGGCGATAACAGTTCGCCCCAGGCTTCATAGATAATCCCCGCGCCCGTAGCAAAAAGAATTAAAGTGATTATCACGCCGGACAACACTTCAAATTTGTAATAGCCATAGGGATGTTTTTCGTCCACCGGCTTTACCGAAATTTTGATGCCAAAAAACGCGATCCCCGACGACAAAACATCCGCCAAAGAATGAAAGCCGTCGGCCAAAACCGCCGCCGAATTTGAAAACCCGCCAACGATAATTTTCAGCGCCGCCAATAACACATTGGCCGCCACCGCAATAAGCGCGACTTTTTCCTTCATACTATTCTCCGATTAGTTTAACCAAATACATCATCAATATCCCAACAATAAACACCGAAAAAGAGAGCATCGATCTTTTCAAATCCGTTTCTTTGCGAAGCTCGGGCATCAAATCAGACGCGGCGATATACACAAACCCACCGGCGGCAAACGGCAGCAAATACGGCAGAACATTTTCCAAATATGAAAAGAAAAAATATCCGGAAACAGCACCAACCACCACAGTTAAAGCAATCGCGTAATTAACAAAAAGCGCGGTTTTCTTTTTGAATCCCGAAAACACCAGCACGCCGAAATCGCCGATCTCCTGCGGAATTTCGTGGATCGCCACCGCCAAAGTCGTGGACACGCCCAGCGCGGGATTCACCATAAACGTGCTGGCAATCACCAAGCCGTCAATAAAATTATGGACGGCATCACCCACAAGATTCATATACCCAAAAGAATGTATTTTGCAATCGGCCTTGTGACAGTGCCGCCAATGGATGATCTTTTCCAACAAAAAAAAGAAGACAAATGACGCCAAAAACACGCCAAACAACGGTTCGGATTCCAATTCTTCGGCGGCCTCGGGCAAAAGATGCAAAAACGCGCCACCCATCAACGCGCCAGCCGACAGTGAAACCAAAAAAACCAGAATATTATCCAAAACCTCTTTTTTGAACAGCATAAACAGCACCGCGACCCAAACGCACAGGGTAATCGCAAAGCTTGCCAGAATAATCGCCAATAAAATTGCCATATATTTAAAACGTAAATCAATTATAAAATACCGCAAAAACCGATTTTTATCAAACTCAAAGCCCCTTAATCACAAAAGGGGCTTCTGTTCAATCACTGTAATTATTTTTCATTCTTTAACGCGGCCTTCTCTTCTCGCAATGCTTTTAATTCTTCTTCCAGCATCGCCTCTTCCTCTTCCAACGCACTCATTTCATTCTTGGGGGAAATAAATCTCCGGCGACCAAAACCCATTCCGCGGCCCCAGCCGCATCCTCCTCCCCAACCAATTCCTCCGCCGCACGGACCCATTCCGCGGCCGGTTCTCGGCCCACGGCCCATCGGGCCGGTTCCATCAAATTGTGGCATAGTAATTGTATTGCGATTGATAGTATTTTTTTGTGGAGGTTTGACCTCGAGAATTTGCATTGAGGTCAATCTCAACAAATGAATTCAATCGCAAAAATTAATTGTTTTTTCCCGACCTTTATTTTTATCTTCCTATTTTGAGTATATATTCATAACTATATCTTGTCAAGTGGAAAATCATTGAATTTTCAAATACATAGATTCGGTTCGGATTTCAAATCTTCGGGGATGGCAGCAACATCGCCTCGTTTAAAGGCAAAATATCCCGCGACTCCGGCCATCGCCGCGTTATCCATAGACAATTCCGCCGATGGGGCAAGAAATTTAACTGCGCCGGCCGTAGCTTTATACGAAGGTGGGTTCACATTAATTTCATCAGCCGCTTTTTTCATCGCATCGCGCAAGGCAAAATTGGCACTCACCCCGCCGCCAATAATGATTGATTTAACATCATACTCTTTGGCGGCGCGGCTGGTTTTTGAAACCAACACGTCAATAATCGCCTGTTGGATTTCATAACTCATCGCGATTTTATATCCATCGGATTGGACAACTTCCGGCTCGCGTTTTTGAACTTCATACAGCACCGCGGTTTTCAATCCCGAAAAACTGAAATTATAATTCTTTTGGTTCATCATCGGCCGTGGCAACTTAATCGCAGAAAAATTAGTGGAAGTTTGACTTCCACTACCCCTATTCAGTGGAGGCTTGACCTCCGCTGAATATTTGCCGGCAAATTTGGCAATTTCCGGTCCGCCCGGGTAACCCAGCCCCAAAATGCGGGCGGCTTTGTCAAAGCACTCGCCGGCGGCGTCATCAACCGTTTGCCCCAGCAATTGGTAGCCGCCGATGGCTTTTGCCAAAAACAAAATTGTGTGGCCACCCGAAACTACAAGACACACCGCCGGCAGATAATCTTTGGCAAATCTTTCCTCACCAATTCCCAGCGTCAGCAAATTGGCCAGAAAATGCGCTTCCAAGTGGTTGGCGCCAACCAACGGCAAACCATATTTTTTTGCCAAATCCTGAGCGAAATTGATTCCAGTCCACAAACAAGGGTCCAGCCCCGGACCATGCGTCACTGCAATAAATTTTAATTTTGAAACATCAAAATTTTTGGTCGCCGTTTCAAAGACCGCAGGCAGGTTTTTTTGATGCTCGCGCTTTGCCAAAGAAGGATAGACTCCGCCGTATCCGGCGTGCAACTGCGTTTGCGAAGAAACGATATTGGAAAGCGCCTCAATTTTTTTGAGCTTGCCATTTTCTTCTTTTGCTTTCATCACCGCGATAGCAGTATCGTCGCAGGAGGTTTCAATGGCCAGAAAATATATGTCTTCCATAAAATTATAAATCCTAATTTCTAAATCCTAAACAAATCCAAATATCAAAATCCAAATTTCAAAACAAAAATATTCATAACTCTTAATTTTAATATTTTAATTTTGAATTTATTTAGGATTTAGAGCTTGGGATTTAGGGTTTCTTGCTTCCAAGGCAAGCCTCACCGCGCCTGCTACAGGATCATCCACCACCACAAAGTCAAACTTGCCCGGATAATAACGTTGTATTTCATTCATCGCGGTATCGGCAACCCAGCGGGATTTGTAAACTCCGCCAACCAGAACTAGCGGCACTTGTTCAAAAAAACCAAGCTTTGCCGCGGCAACGCGCACCGACAACGCAATCTCCTTGCCTGCCGTTGTCAAAATTTCCCGCGCGATTTTATCGCCGCGACTGGCGGCCTCATCGCACAAAACCGCCAATCTTGATAAATTTATGGGCAAATTATGATAAATAAAATCCAGCAAACCATTTATGTTTTTTAATTTCATTTTCTTTAGAACAAAGTCCGACAGGCTGGTTTTCTGCCCACGACCCTCAGCATCATCAACCACCGCTTGCGCCACGCGCAATCCAATCCACGCGCCCGAGCCCTTGGCCACCAGCCAGCCCTTATTATTCAATACAATTCCCTTGCTTCCGTGCCACCCGTGGACAGCAACACCCGTGCCGCAAATTGCCACAATTCCGTCTTTGCTGTGGCTTCCGCTGCGAAACGCCACTAATTGGTCCGAGCCAACGTCAACATTCCCTTTAAAAATTCCGGCAATTTTTTTATTCTTTTTCAGTTCTTTTATAATCTCGGTTTTTTTGTTTTTATATTCCTCTTCCATCGCCGGCAAGCCGATGAACGTGGAAACGATTTTTATATTTTTTCTTCTTTTTATAACATCATAAATCGCTTTGGCCGTGTTTTCCGCCGCCGTCTTTATCCCCGCGTTGCGCAAGCTTGAACCGCCCGAAACCGATCGGGCAACAATCTTGCCGTTCATATCGGCCAGCGTCGCCGCAGTCTTCGTTCCTCCTCCATCCACGCCAACCACAAATTGATTTTTATTTCTCATTACCATATTTAAGAATCTTGTTAATAATCAATGATTAAAGATTAATGATTATTTTTCCATTCTACCATATCACGCCCTCCATATAAAAAAAGAGGTAATAAGCCAAAATAAAAAGCATAATTACCATTAGTAAAATATATGTACAATATACAAGCTATTCAAGCGGTCATTTGAAAACTTGAATATTTTTATCATAGCCGCTCCGATTAACCGGGGCTTTTTTGATAGATCCATCATGGTTTTCAACACTGCTTCTTTGATAATGAACACTGCTTCTTCTCCTATTTTCATCTTATATCTCTCCACGAAACAAAAACACATTCCACGGGTTGTTCCCGCGGTCATTTTGCTTCACGCCAAAGCGCAAAGCCGGATTGTGTTGGTTTTATACTGCCAAAATTTTATCAATCTGTCAAGATTTTGCATGCGAAACTATTTTAAAAAGGGTCTAACCCTTTTGATTACAAAAGGGATAGACCCTCGGAAATACGGTTGCTACTTACCTTGCTACGTAGCATGCTACTTACACACGTAATAGCATAATCCTTGCATCAGTTCTTACAAACTGCCGCCGTCTTCAACATTGCGCATCACCAGTCGATTGGACCCAACTTGGCAGTTTTTACCGATAAAGCGCCCGGGCATAAATGTGGCGCGCGCGCCAATCTTTGAATTTTGGCCGATGATCACTCCAAAGGATTTTAATCCCGTGCCTATTTTTGCTGTTTCTTTGACACCGTTTTTTTCTTTTTTCACCAAAAAGGAAATTTCACCACGGTCAACACGCACATTGGTTGTGATCGCGCCCGCGCCAACGCGCACCCCCCGATCCAAAATTGAATCGCCGAAATACCCCGAATGAACATGAACCTCGGACTGGAATATGGTTCTTGCAACTTCGCAAAACGCGCCAACCATTGCGCCATCTTCCAGATCGCAATAATCGCGAACAACGCTGTTATTCCCCACAACCGCGTTATCGCCGATATGGCAAGGGCCTTTTATAACCGCGCCCTCATAAATCTTTGCGTTTTCACCGATAAAAACATTGCTTTCAATTATTGCGTTTTTGGCAATTTTCGCGGATTTGGCAATCGTCTTTTTTATCAAAAATTTATCAAAAAGATATTTTTGCACGCCAAACAAATGCCATGGATATTTAAGCGATATTCCTTGATAATCTTTATCCAATAACACAATGCGCGCGTCATTTTCCTTGGCATAAGCCGAAGCGGCCGCCTCAAATTCTTGATTGAAATGCGCTGTGCCCAAAACTTTTTTCAAATAATCAAAATAATTTTCATCAAAAAGGTATACTCCTTTGACCTTGATATTGGACGGTTCTTTCCCTTCTTCCGGTTTTTCAATCAATTCCAAAACCTTATCCCCCTCCAATCCGACAATGCCATAAAGCCATGGAGTTTGCGTTTCCTGCCCCACGAGCACCATTTTAGCACCAGTATGATGAATTTTTTCAAGCATCTTGGCACAGACATGGTCGCAATCAACCGCGTGCGCAAACACCACAAAAAATTGCCCCTTAACATGTTCTTGTGCCGCCATCATCGCCCCGCTCATTCCGTTAGCTTCCGGCTGAATCGCATAACTGATATCTTCTATTTCGGGAAAATTTTTCAATTCTTCTTCAATGCCGCGATCCGGCCCCTGAACAATAACAATATTGCCAACCCCCGTTTTCCGTAATCCTCGTATTGTATACCAAATCAACGGCTTATCCATAATCCGCAACAAACTTTTATGCTGCCCGTTGAGAGGCCAAAGCCTTGAAGATTCTCCGGCGGCCAAAATCACCGCCTGTAATTTTTCTGTATTCATGCAAGCAACAAGCTGCATAGGTTTTCACCTATGCAGCTTAATATTATTATTTTTGGGCAAGCTCCAAAATGATATCCTTCACTTTTTGCGGGTCATAAGCAAATTCTCCTTCCTTTAATATATCTTTACCAATAAACTTATTGGCATTCAATTCTCCCGCGGGCATTACCGCGCCGATAATTTCCGGCGATTCTTGCCTAATCTCGGCAATCATCTGATCCGAAACCTCGGGTTTTTGATAAACCACAAAATCCAACGGACCGCCGATATACTTCTCTATTTCCTGCGCAAACTTTTCCACGGTGAATTCCTGTGTTTCGCCAAGTTTTTGAACCGTATTACAAATAAGGATCTTTTTGGCTTTAGACTCGCGAATCACTTGCGCCATTCCTTCGGGTAGCAAACACGGTGCCACACTGGAATAAAAATCTCCGGGACCAAAAGTAATAATCTTGGCAGTCTTGATTTCTTCAATCACTGGTCCGTAAGCAACTGCCGGTTTATCTAAGAAAATCTTGGTAATTTTTTTGTTAGCGTCATGCTCTTTAGGAACATCAATCTCGTCTTCACCTTTTGCAATCGTGCCGTCTTCTAGCTCGGCATAAACAGTGATTTTGTCGGTTGTCGCCGGTAATGCTCGGTTTTCCTTAATTTCCAAGAATTTCTCCGCTTCTTCAAGCGCTTTGCCAAAATCGCCAGTCGCCCATTCTAGTCCGGCCAAAAAAACATTCGCAAAGCGATGCCCCTTGTGGCCGCCATCAAAAACTTCCTGGCCAAAACGAAACGCGAAAAACTTCTTTTTCCATTCCGGCGCATCGGACAAGGCAATCATATGGCGCACAATATCCCCTGGAGGCAAGACGCCGAAATCGCAGCGCAATTGGCCAGTGGAACCGCCGTTATCTACCATTGAAGTCACCCCAATAACACGAAAATCGGACTTTAAGTTTGCTAAAAGCAAACCAGGGACCATTGATCCCCCTCCAAAGCATACTACCGTGTCCTTTTCCATTTTTTAATAAAAGTCCGTTTACTAAAAATACGTTAATTCCGTATTTATCAGCAAACAGCCCTGTTAATGATATAGCTGGCAACTATTGCTATCTTTTGTTATATTTTAGTATAGTTTAAACAAATAACCAAAAAAAACAATGGTGGAAAAATTTTTAATCAAGGGAGGCAATCAATTAAACGGTGAAATTAGCGTCTCCGGCTACAAAAACAGCGCCGGCGCGATTCTGTCGGCGGCACTGTTAACCGAAGAGCCGTGCGTCATCGGCAATCTGCCTCTTTGCACCGATGTTTTGGACCAAATCAGCATTATTGAACAAATGGGCGCGAAAATTGAATGGTTGGACGATCATAAAGTTATGATCAATGCCAAAGATATTGATCCGAATAAAATTTCTTTTGATCTTTTTCAGAAAATGCGGGTTTCGGTGCTGTTAATCGCCCCTCTGCTGGCACGCTTCAAAAAATTCAAAGTTCCCCACCCCGGTGGCGACAGAATCGGCCTGCGGTCAATTGACATTCATTTGGAAGCAATCAAAAAGTTTGGCGCGAAAGTTTGGGAAGAAAACGGATTTTATCATTTTGAAACCGCCAATGATTTAAAAGGAACACATATTGTTTTGCACGAGTTTTCCGTGACCGCCACCGAAATCGCGATAATGACGGCCGCGATGGCCGCCGGAAAAACAGTCATTGAAATCGCCGCCGCCGAACCTCAAGTGCAAGATACCTGCTTGATGTTGCAAAAAATGAGCGCCAAAATTGACGGTTTGGGAACTCACACAATCACCATTGAAGGACAAAAAACCCTTGCCGGCGCGGAATTTGACATTTGTCCCGATCCGCTTGAAACCGGCACCTTCTTGATCGCATTGGCAATTACCAACGGGCAAGGAGTTATTAAAAAAACCAACCCCCGCCATTTAACTTTATTCTTGGAAAAAATGAAGGACATCGGCCTGAATTTGGAAATCGGTGATAACAAAATAAAGGTAAAACCCGGGAATAAATTTACCGCGGCCAAAATACAAACCATGCCTTATCCCGGATTTCCTACGGATTTACAGCCGCAAACCGCGACTCTACTCACGCAAGCCGAAGGCAAAAGCTTGATACACGAACCCCTTTACGAAAACCGCTTTCAGCATTTGCAGGAATTGCGCAAAATGGGTGCCGATATTGAAATCACCGACCCGCACCGCGCGATAATCTTTGGCAAAACCGAATTGATCGGCACCAAGGTCAATGCTTCAGATATTCGCGCGGGAGCATCCTTGGTGTTGGCCGGGTTAATCGCAAAAGGTAAAACTTCCGTGAACAATATCTTTCAAATTGACCGCGGCTATGAAAAGTTTGATGAAAAACTTCGCTCTCTGGGAGCGCAAATAGAAAGAATATAGATTTTAGATTTTAGATTTTAGATTTTAGAATAAATACAAATTCAAGAATACAAAATCCGGCAAAAGCCGGATTTTTCATAAATTTTAAATCTTAAATCTTCTCATCGAATTTTTATCATTCCTGAAAATGTTCCTGCGCTAATTCCCAAGCCTTGATATTAACATCAAGGTGCTTGGGCGCCACCGACGCTTTAATCGCTTCCAGCATTGTTTCGGGCAAAAGCGGAATCATTTTCTCAAACGCGGCGCGGCAAAGCAAATAGACGCCGGCAACCGCCGCCGATCCCAACTCTTTTTGGCAAATTTCACCGGCGTTAACAACTTCTATTTTTTTGGTGAATTTTTGCAAATTTTTGATGATCTCTTCTTTTGCCAAAGAATCTTTGCCGGGAATCGGCACGATTGCTTCATTAATTAAATATTGAGTTTCTTCGTTGGCAAAATAGGCGGCTTTCAAGCATTCCTGCATTTCCAACCCCACGATCAAATCAGCCCCAAGCGCAGCCACCATGGGCGAAAAAACTTTTTTGCCAAACCTGATGTGCACCTCAACCGAACCACCTCTTTGCGAAAGGCCGTGCAATTCACTGGTTTTGGCATCCAGACCGCTTTGAATCGCCGCCTCCGACAGAACCTCCAGCAAAGTGATCAGCCCCTGCCCGCCGGTACCCACAATCACGCAATTGAAAACTTTGCTACTTTCCTTTTTCGCACCAACCAATTTTTTAACAGTTTTTATCATAATTCAAAAATTTAAGATTCGTAATTCTAAAAGGTCGTTCCTTGCCATAATCGGCGAGGTGCGACCTTGGCCAACTCGCATTTATGTTTCCATCATATTAAAAATCTGCGAATTTATCAAATAAAAATACAAAGGGACACAAAAAGTGTCCAAAAAATAATTAAAATTGATGCACCCCACAATTAACCAGTAAACGTAATTTTCCAAAAATTACGTCTGGGGCTTTTATTCGCTTTATATTTTTTACCGCAAACCGGGCATGAGAACTCTTTTTGATCCCCCAAATTCTCTACTATCGCCGTCAGGCTCGCCCCACAAAGGCATTTATATTTGGTTTTTCCCAAATCAATTCCTCCAACAGCTCACTGCCAATTGCCCTTCTTATTGAATTGTCAACGAGCCGGTAATTATTTCTTACCATACCCATTAAATTTGTAAAGGACAACGCAAAAGGGCGAATGATTATTCGCCCCTACAACCCACAAAATTTAAATACAGTTTGGCGAGGTGAAACCTCGACGATTACATCGAGGATTCACCTCAAATGCGAATACTATTCTTTCGGGGCCACGAATTTGCAGGGACGGCGCGCGATAATCACGCTCACTTCCGGTTTTTCCACAAATTCGCGCACCGCGGCGATGAATTCCTCGCTGTTCCCCTGATCAATAATCTTTAGATTCTCGTCTTTCACCCCGCAGGCCAAAACCATTTTTTCAATCGCAATTCGATTTTCCACACCCACAGCATCCGGATGCGGTTGGTGGCCGGTCATCGCGGTGATTTCGTTGTTCATTATGATTACCAATGGGTTGGATTTGTTATAAACCGCGTTTAACAGCCCCTCAATCCCGGAATGGAAAAACGTGCCGTCGCCGATAAACGAAATCACTTTCTGGCCGCTTGACCGATTGATGCCATGCGCGATGCCAACAGACGACCCCATGCAGAACATATAGTCATACAAATTGTGTGGAGGGAAAGCGCCGATCATATAACACCCGATATCACCGCCAAAGATCACCTTGTCAACGTCCACCGCCTTTTTGACGGCCGCAAACACCAGCCAATACGGACATCCAGGGCACAGCTGGGGCGATCGGCCGGGCAATTCAAATTTCGGCGCGAATTTTGGCAGATCATATTTTTTGCCCGCGAATTTCGCCAGCGCGTATGCCGCGTATTCGGGCTTCATTTCACCAATATAAGACAACAGATCTTTGCCGTAAATTTTTAATTTGCAATTGGCATCCTTGGCCAAACGTTCAACGCGATGCCTCAAATACGGCTCCATTTCTTCAACCACCAAAAGTTTTTTCAACGGCTTGATAAAATCCTTTATTTTTTGTTCCGGCAAAGGATTAAACGATCCCAATTTCAACACCGGCAAATCAACCTTCAATTCATTCATTGCTTCCAAAATGTGCAAATAAGAAACTCCCGAAGTGATTATTCCGGCGCTTGCTTTCTTGCCTTTCACAGCACCTTCAACACGGTTGATTTTGCTTTTTTCAAAATATGCCTCAATCTTATCCATCCGTGCCAACATTTCTTTTTTCATTTCGTGCAAACGCGGCATCATGGTGACAAATTTTTTCTTGTTTTTGACAAACTCCCCTTTCAGATTGACTTTCCTGGCCGGATCAAGCTCATTCAAAACCACTCTCGCCCGTTGATGAGCAATGCGCGTGGTGGTTCTGATAATTACCGGAGTACCGAATTTTTCGGAAATTTTAAAGCCTTCAGCCACAAAATCCTTGCATTCTTGAGCATCGGAAGGCTCCAGCATCGGCAAATGGGCCAAAACCGAAAACGGCCGACTGTTCTCTTCCGACTGGGCGGAACTATGGCACGACGGGTCGTCGGCAACCACAATTACCATAGGCGCCTTTGTGCCGGTGTAGGCCAAAGGCAAGAGCGGCTCCAATGCCACATTCAAACCGAAATTTTTCATTGCCACCAGAGTTTTCAGACCCGAAAAATTCGCGCCGATTGCCGCCTCCATGGCGGTTTTTTCATTGGTGGAAAATTCAAAAATGAATTTGGGATCATCCTTTAACTCCTTTTGCAAAAGATAGAAATTGTTGCCAATTTCCGAAGCCGGCGTTCCCGGATAGGTGGAAACAAATTGCACCCCCGCCTCCAGCGCGCCGCGCACGATTGCCTCATTGCCCAGCAACATCGCCTTCTCCCCTTTTTGATTCTTCAGTAATTTATTCATAGGATAAAAATGAGGGTGTTGGATAATTGATTCTACGGATCATTTTGAACTTGGCAAATCCGCAAAATCAATAAAATTCAGCAATTATTCAACACTCCGAAAATATAATTTAGCATTCAATAAGATAATACTAAAATATATTTCAGTATTTGCCAACTCCAAAAAAGAAAACCTGAAATCAAACACAAAAACAATTCAATTTTAACATCTTGAATCAGTGTTTCCGTCTTCTCAGTTAAAAATCAAAGATATTTGACGAATTCATCAACCGTCAAGTCAAGCTGTCTGATAATTGCGCGCAAAGTGCCTTTGGATAAATCTTTGCGGTGCAATGGAACCACCGGCTGGTGTATTGCATCACCATCACGAACCATGATCAAATGACTGCCTTTTTGGCGATGCTTTCTAAACCCCAATTTCTCCAAAGCCGCCACAACCTCTTTTGGTTTTAAAACCGGAAGTTGCGTCATATCTTAAACCGGACAATAATTTATTTCTATACTTACTTTGCTTTTAAAAAAATTGGGATCAACATCTTTCGGAAAAGCAATTTTTCTTTCAGCCAAAGTTTCCAAATATAATTCTATTGCTTCTCGCACATTTTTTTTGGCCTCGGCTAAATTCTTGCCCTGAGTAACACAACCCGGCAAGGCAGGCACCTCAACCACAAAATCACCGGTTTCTTCATCGGGGGTGAACAGAGCGGTATATTCCAATATCCGTTTCTTTTTTAGTTGAGTCACCATACTTCTATGGTACTTTTAAGATCCAATTTGTCAACTATATTGATGCTTGTCAAATGATGATAACAGAAATATCAAATGGTAATAGAAATGTCATACAGCGTGCCAAAAATAATCGTGTCGTTTTTCATATTGAATTATTCCACGGTCACTGATTTTGCCAAATTGCGAGGTTTGTCCACATTCCGGTCTAATGCCACCGCCATATAATAGGCCAGCAGATGCAAAGGGATTGTCG
>CAZFZI010000006.1:3336-9149 GCA_964523275.1 uncultured Candidatus Saccharibacteria bacterium | reverse complement strand
TTCCGGTCTAATGCCACCGCCATATAATAGGCCAGCAGATGCAAAGGGATTGTCGCTAAAATCGGCGTGAGCATCTCCAATGTCTTGGGAATGTAAATCACATCGTCAGCGGATTTTTTGATTTCTTCATTACCCTCGGTGGCAATCGCGATAACCTTTCCCCTACGGGCGCGAACTTCTTCAATATTGGAAATCATTTTTTCATAAACCGAATCACTGGGACAAATCGCAATTGTTGGAAAATTCGGCTCAATCAATGCCAAAGACCCATGCTTCAATTCCCCGCCGGCAATCCCTTCGGCATGCAAATAAGAACACTCTTTGAATTTCAACGCGCCCTCCAGCGCAATCGGATAATTGTATTTCCGACCGATAAACCAATAATTTTGGCATGCGTTTTCGTGATTTTCCACGGTCGGAGCATATTTGTTGGCAATTCGCTCAATCAACGGCGCGCTTTCCATCACTTTTTTAGCAAGCCCGGGCAAGGCCGCCAACTCATCAATAATCCTTTTACCGGTTACCACCGACATATCTCTCTGACGGCCGAAATAAATCGTCATCAACGCCAACGCGACTAACTGGCCGATAAACGCTTTTGTGGATGCCACCGCCATTTCCGGGCCTGAACGAGTATAGACCCCGGCATCGGATTCGCGCGCCTGGCTGGAACCTACCGCGTTAGTAACACCCAGCGTCAAAATTCCCTTTTGCTTCATCTCCCTCAAAGCCGCCAGAGTGTCGGCGGTTTCACCGGATTGAGAAACGAATATCGCCGCCGTTTTGTCAGATAACACAGGTTTGCGATAACGAAATTCAGAACCAAGATCCATTTCAACCGGAATACCCGCATATTCTTCAAGCATATATTTTCCCACGCGTCCGGCAAAGCTGGCAGTGCCGCAAGCAACCAAAATTAATTTATCAATATCTTTTATTCTGTCCGCCGCCATATCAAGCCCGCCAAGCTTGACCCGCCCCTCTTCGGGCATCATCCGGCCGCGAATAGCATTTTCAATTGTCTGGGGCTCCTCGTTAATTTCCTTGAGCATGAAATGTTCGTATTCCCCTTTTTCGGCATCTTCGGCCGTCCATTCAATTTGAATCATTGGCTTTTCTTTGATAATCAAAAAATCGCCAGGTTTAACCACAACAATCTCATTGTCATCTATATTGATAACTTGCCGCGTGTGAGTAATGATCGCCGCCGGATCGGAAGCCAAAATAAATTCATTGCCATCCACTCCCAGCAAAAGCGGAGAGGAAAGGCGCGCGGCCACCAATTTTTCCGGATCTTGCGATGACATTGCCACAAGACCATAAGTTCCGCGCACCTCTCGCAACGCGCGGCGCACAGCATCTTCCAAATTGCCTTGAAAATATTTTTCAATCAAATGGCTCAACACTTCGCTATCGCATTCAGAAACAAATTTATGCCCTTCTTTTTCAAGCAAAGTTTTTAATTCCTGATAATTTTCAATAATCCCATTGTGAGTGACGTAAATTTCGTTTTTGCAATCCGCGTGAGGATGGGCATTAATTTCAGTCACCTTTCCCATTGTCGCCCAGCGCGTATGCGCTTGGCCGATATTTCCCTCCATATCCGGTGGCAAGTCAACTCCGGCATCCGAAATTTTGCCCACTCTCTTGTGCAAAACCGGCCTTTTGCCGTTATCAAGCAAACAAAAACCAAAGCTGTCATAGCCGCGATATTCCATGCGCTTCAAGCCCGATAAGAGTATCGGAAAAGCAGGTTTGGTTCCAATATATCCGATAATGCCGCACATAAATTAAATTTCAAGCACCAAGCATCAAATTCCAAATAAATTTCAATATTTAAAATTTAAATATTGGAATTTGGTTCTTGGGGCTTATTAAAAATTAAATGACGAAGTTAACTAATCTGCCCTTAATATAAACTTCTTTTTTGATTGGTTTATTGCCTATCCATTTTTGCACTATTTCCGAAGATTTGGCAAGAGCAATCGCTTCTTGTTTGGCAATGTCCGCGCTAACCTTGATTTTATCCCGCATTTTGCCGTTGATTTGGACAATCAATTCAATTTCTTTTTCTTTTGTCATTTCCCCATCGGGCTTTGGCCATGATTGCAAAAAAACGCTTTCATTATACCCCAATTTCTGCCAAAGCTCCTCGCAAATATGCGGCGCGAAAGGCGCGAGCAACAAAACCATTCTCTCCAAAATATCTTTGCCAACCTCGTTTTTATTGTCTTCGGCAAAATTCAAAAATTCCATAAACGCGGCAATCGCGGTGTTGAATTTCAGTTGTTCAATGTCGCTTGCAACTTTTTGGTTCAGCTTATGGGCGTGCCGCAAAATTTCATCGCTACTTTTTTCGTTTTTTGCGCAATCAGCAACCAAATTCCAAATTCTTCCCAAAAATTTGCGGCTACCTCGCACCGCGTCCGTGCTCCAGGCGATCGCCTGATCAAACGGCCCCATAAAAAGTTCATATACCCGCAGCGTATCGGCGCCATATTCTTTGACAATATCGTCGGGATTCACCACATTGCCGCGCGATTTTGACATTTTTTGCCCATCTTCGGCCAACACGATCCCAATGCTTCGCAATTTTTGAAATGGCTCCTTTGTTGAAACCACCCCCAAATCAAACAAAAATTTATGCCAAAACCGCGCATAGAGTAAATGCAAAACCGCGTGTTCCGCGCCACCCACATAAAGATCCACCGGCATCCAGTGTTTTTCTTTGTCTTTAGCAACCAAACTATTCCCGTTTTGCGGATCAATATAACGCAAATAATACCATGACGATCCGGCCCATTGCGGCATCGTGTTGGTTTCTCTTTTTGCCTTCCCGCCGCATTTGGGACAAGCCGTATTCACCCATTCATCAATTGCCGCCAGTGGCGATTCTCCCGTGCCAGTGGGCTGATATTTTTCCACCTTAGGCAAGCGCACCGGCAATTGATCTTCGGAAACCGCGACTATTCCGCATTTATCGCAATGCACCAGTGGAATTGGCTCGCCCCAATAGCGCTGGCGCGAAAAAACCCAATCGCGCAATTTGAAATTAACAGTTTTTTCGGCATTGCTGTTAAGAGCCAACCATTCGGTTATTTTTGTTTTCGCTTCCAACGAATCCAATCCGTTAAACTGATCGGAATTCACCAATACCCCCGCGCCTTCATACGGCAATTGACTATCCCCTTCCCGTGGCTTAATCACTCCAATTATTTCCAAATCGTATTTCTTGGCAAAGTCAAAATCACGGGCATCATGCGCCGGCACCGCCATGATCGCACCCGTGCCATAATTAACCAAAACATAATCGGCAACCCAAACCGAAACCTCACGGCCGTTTGTCGGATTTATCGCCACAATTCCTTCAAGACAAACGCCGGTTTTGTCTTTCACCTCGCTGATCCGCTCCAAATCCATTTTCTGCTTGGCCACGGCAACATATTTTTCAACTTCTTGACTATTAGCGATTTTTTCTTGGAGTTGGGCGACAAGCGAATGCTCCGGCGCCAGCACGATATAAGTGCAACCAAAAAGCGTGTCCGGCCGGGTCGTAAAAACATTTATTTCCGAATCAAAATTTTTTATTTTAAATTTAATTTCCGCGCCCTCGCTTTTGCCAATCCAATTCTTTTGCATTTCAATGATTTTTTCCGGCCAATCCAACCCTTCAAGATCAGCCAGCAAGCGGTCGGCATAAGCGGTGATTTTTAGCACCCATTGTCGCAAATTCTTTTTCTCGGCCTTGGCGCCGCATCTTTCGCACAAACCGCCCGCCACTTCTTCATTGGCAAGGCCGGTCTTGCACGATGGACACCAGTTGATCGGCAATTCCGATTCATAGGCCAATCCTTTCTCAAAAAGTTTCAAAAATATCCATTGCGTCCATTTGCAATATTCCGAATCAGTGGTATTAATTTCGCGCGACCAGTCATAACTTAACCCCGCCATTTTCATCTGGCGCTTGATGTTTTCAATATTTTTGTTAGTGGAAATTTCCGGCTGAATACCGGTTTTAATGGCATAATTTTCCGCGGGCAAGCCAAACGCGTCCCAACCCATCGGATGCAACACATTGAACCCGGCCATCCGCTTTTGCCGCGCCACCACATCGTTGGCCGCGTAGCCCTTAAAATGCCCCACATGCAATCCCGCCCCCGACGGATATGGAAACATATCCAAATTATAAAATTTGGGCTTACCCGAAAAATCCGGCGCGACATCGGCATTTATTTCCTCCCAGCGCTTCTGCCACTTCGGCTCAATTATTTGCGGCTGATATTCTGAATTATTTTTATCCATAATATTTTTCGGCTAATTTCTCAAATTCTTTTACGGTTTTCGCGTCGCATCCCAAATCTTCGTCTTTTTCCAGCGGTTTCCAATTAGCCACCGGAATGGGCCAGCCCTCCCGTTTTTCCTTTGAAAAATATGGCGGCGTCAGCACACGAAAATAAGGCTTTTCTTTTGTGGTCACCAAAACGATTTTTGCCTTCCAAAAACCCTCCTGCGCCTCCTTTTCTAAAAGCAGTTCTTCTTCCAACGACTCGGGATCGGCACGAAATTTAACTTCCACAAACACCGGTTTTTCGCGACACCCCATCACGGCAAAATCCGGAATGGAAGCCATTTTCTTGCCCAGGTCACTGTCCTTGGAAAATTCATCTTCCAATTGCGCGATATTTTCCAGCGCCGCGTCGGCACCCAAACGATAAACCCGGCAACCACTTGCCTTCAACAACTGCTCCACCAAACTTTCCGCCAATTTTCCTTTAACAATGCTTTCGGGTTCAAACATTAGTTTGATAATATTCAATAATCAATCTTCAATTTTCAAAAAATAACCAAGAAACAATAATCAAAAGCAAAAAACAAGTTGAATATTTTAATATTGAATATTTTTTGAAAATTGAACAGTTGAATATTGAGTATTTTCGTTTATTCCCCATCATATAAAAAAAATCCCCTCTTTTCAAGGCAACGCATCTACACTCCCAAGGTCGTTCCTCGCTGTAATCGGCGAGGTACGACCTTGCCAAAACTTTATTTTATCATACACCTTCTTTATAAAATAAAAGCAGATAACATCGTCATCTGCGCATAGGCACGAGGCAGAAGGGATTAGTTATCATTTTATAAAAAATTGTCAAGGGGAAGGCCATCGCTTTTCATATCCTTCAATTTTGGATCTATGGATTTGGTTTTCAAATTGTTGCCGCGAAAATCCGGGTCGATTTTGTAGATTTCAAAAACTTCCAGCGCGAGTTGCTCAACCTGCGGCGCCAAATGCTCTCGCCCCTTTCCCCACTCAATTCCGGCCAATTGCGCAATGGCAAAAGCATAAAAATCTTTTGGCTTTTCTGCTTCAAAATTATCAAATAATTCAAAAATTATTTGTTGCACGGTGTCGACAACCGATCCCGAAAACCATGTTTCGGGAAAATAATTGCCATAAATCTGCTTGTGGTCTTTCATTGATGCGATTGTTGCGTTGCAAAAATCGCAAAAATCGTCCGTTGCGTTTCCGCAAGCCGGACATTGGCAATTTTTTTGGTGCGCGATAAATTCCGCCCCGCACTTTGAACAAATTGTTCCTTGGTAATTCAAATGTATCGGCATATTCTAAAATTTCAAAATTTATAATCTACTTCCAAAAAAGCTACGCCGGAAAAGGTCGTTCCTCGCCGTAATCGGCGAGGTGCGACCTTGGTCAATCTGTATTTCACTTTTATTTATCGTACCCAGCAAGTAGTTGATTTTGTTTATTGTTTATTGTTTATTGTTTATTGTTTATTGTTTATTGTTTATTGTTT
>CAZFZI010000006.1:2031-3236 GCA_964523275.1 uncultured Candidatus Saccharibacteria bacterium | reverse complement strand
CTATTACTTTCGCTCCACTATTATCGTGCAGTTGGCAATTAACGCCGCCAGCGCGCCCACCGCGGCAAGCACCGGCGCCAACGCCGTGCCCACTACCGCCAAAGTCAAAGGAATTTCCATTAGCGTATCGCCTTTATCATTAATAATGATTATCCGGCGCACATTCCCTTCTTTTATCAATTCCTTAACCTTTTCCAGAATTCTCTCCCCGGAAACCTTAAACTCCTCGCGCTTACATTTTGAACCACAATTTGTTTTGCTTTCTTCTGCTTTACTTTCTTTTGTTTTATTTTGCGTTTTTTTTGCCACCATATGTTTGAATTGCAAATTTGTATTTGAGGTCGTTCCTCGGCGTACTCGCCGAGGTGCGACCTCGACAAACTGCATTTTAAATATCATTTGCTTAATTTCATTTCTAACACAATATCATAATCTTTAAAACCGGCTCGTTTATAAAATTGAATTCCGCCGGCATTCCGCATTGACGCTCTCACATCAATATAATCAACCCGCTTCTTCTCGCACCAATCAATAAAATTATCCACTAATACCCTCCCAAGGCCATTATTCCTGAATTTTTCTTCAACAAACATATTGTCCAATTCTGCGCCCTGCCCCCCCCCTCCACGACAATTTACACAAACTGCCGCATAAATATCCAATAATTTTATTATTAATTTCTGCCACAACCGCAAAATTATCTTTATTTTGGATATTTTCGGCAAAAATTTTTTTGCCTTTGCCATATGTCCATTTCAAATTTAAATCAGGCGCATAATCATTATGTTCTTTTTCGAATAACGCAAAATTCAACCGTAAGATATCGCCCAAATCTTCTATTTTGGCTCGCCGAATTACAAAATTTTTTTTCATAATCTTAATCCCATGGGAAAATAACATCTTCGTCAATTTCCCGGGCAATTGATAAAACATCATAATCGCTATCTTGCAATGATTTCACCCGATAAAGAACAAAAAACGAAATGCTTTGCGGATGGCAATGTTTTTGCAAGTGTTTTTGCAAAAACCACAACGTCTTGCCCGAGCGAATAATATCATCAACAACCAAAATATTTTTGCTGGCAATCCATTCGGCACGATCAAAAAATATCTCATCATTTTTATTGATATAAGCCGCAACCAACGGCTTATCAATTTTTGCGGCCAGCAACGCCGCCGGCACCAACCCTCCCCGACTCATCCCC
>CAZFZI010000006.1:0-1931 GCA_964523275.1 uncultured Candidatus Saccharibacteria bacterium | reverse complement strand
AAAAAGATGCAATTCATACCCCTCTGACAAATATTTTCCGCAAAATTCCATTTCCTCCAAATCAACCCCGATTTCTTCTTTTGCTTCGCGGCGCACAGCAACTTCCGGAATCTCCCCGTCTTCAACAAGCCCGCCAAAAAGTCCCCAAAGATTGGGAAATCTTGCCATGCTTTCGTTGCGATGTTGCAAAAGCATCCTTCCTTTTCCATCTATTAAAGTGAACACCGCCACCTTTTGCATAAATATCATCTAAAATCATTTACAAACTATTCTGGTATTCTGCAGAATATGAGAATACTTTAATTAAATCATAATTATCAAAAACCAATGCGCCGCTCGCCTAAAATGATTTCATAAATTCTAAAAATCTTTCTCCATATGGTGACAGATCGTGCTCCACTTGAAGGCCGCGATATTTTTTGTTCACTAATCCGGCCTGCACAAGCTTTTTTGTGTGCTCGGAAATGGTTTTGAAATTGCATTCCAAAATTTCAGCAATATCTCCCAAAGTGACTCCCCGCCTTTTTGCAATCAGTTGAAGAATTTCAACTCTTCGGTGATTTGCCACCCCTTTAAAATAACGCTCGAGTTGTTTTGGCGTTTTTTGTTTTTTTGTGTCGCCCTGCTTTAATGACATATCATAAATTAATTATTGATGATTCCATTATAACAACGAAATAAAAACTATTCCAATATTCTGCAGAATACCAGAATAGTTTATCGGCGAAACAATAAGGTGATATTTTTCTTTTTTTTGTTAGGATTCAGATAATTTTTTTATCCAGCAGATAATCGCGGACGGTTTCAAAAATCATCCGGTGGCCGGCCGAATTGGGATGGGCACCGTCATGCAACAGTTTTTTGTGATCCGCGGCCATAAATTTTTCAAAAAGCGGGATATATCCCGCGCCGTTTTCTTTGGCAATATTTTGCAACGCTTCATTATATTTTTCAATATCTTCATTGTGATATGATTTGTCGGTATCCCAAGGCATCGGGTTAACAATTTCTTGGTCAACCGGCGTGGCACCGATAAAAATGATTTTGTCGGAATATTTGCGCGCGGCGACAATAAGTTTGCGCAAATTTTCTTTAAAATCTTTCAATCTAACCCAATTATCGCCCTTGCTGTAAACAAATGCCGAATCATTTAATCCTGTGGCAAAAATAACGATGAATTCTCTTTTTTGTGAAAATCTCGGCTTGATTTCGGCTTCAAATCGCGCCAAAATATCATCGCTTTGATTGCCGGAAATTGAAAGGTTGTAAACATAAGATTCATCGCCTTCGCCGACTAAATATTTTGTTTCCAAAAACTCTCCCAGAAACGACACCCACCCCCCCCCTTGAATCATATTTTCCAAATGCGATGCTATCGCCAAGAACGCAAATATTATAGGCCATAATTATAGTTTTGATTTCTTTTTCTCTTGTTCCACGCGTTCAATCACTTTTTGCACCAACAATATCGGATCGCGGTCATAAACGATTTTTCTGATTCCCCGATAAGTTCCTTTCACCAAATCGCGAATCTTGTCGGCAGTCCCTCCCGAACCCTCCAAAACACCGATAATTTTTTTGCATTCCACGGCCGTGGTAAATTCGTGGAGCGTTCCCATCCGGCCACAGGCAATAATCACCGCGTCCGCGGATTTGGTCATAATGATATCCCGACCCGAATAATCCGCGCCAGTGTAGATCATCACATCAAAAACATCCACCGGCAAACGATAGCGCCGGGTATGCTCAAGCTCCGAACCGGCCGGCGAAAAGCCAACATTGAAACCGCCCTCCTGTTTGCACCCCTGCGCCGAAAAATAGGGCACCCCCGTTGTGGCGCCGGAAACCAAAACGCAATGGGCGCGGGCAATCGCCTTGCCCACTTCCTTGGAAAGCAGAATGATATTGTCGCAACAGTGGCTGATTTCAGC
>CAZFZI010000005.1:12707-30831 GCA_964523275.1 uncultured Candidatus Saccharibacteria bacterium | reverse complement strand
TGCTCACCACCGAAGCGATTGTGGTGGAGATGCCCAAGAAAGAAAGCCCGATGCCTCAAATGCCCGGAGGCGGCATGCCCGGCATGGGAATGGGATACTAGTAGTGAACGAGCGATGAGCTGATGAGCGATGAGAAAATGTGAATAGAATTAAAGGCTCCCTTGCGGGTGCCTTTTTTTGTTTTTGTATATAAAAAAAGATCGGAGGCTGACGAGAAAATTTTTCTCTGCTCCGATAAAGCTACACTTTGAACTCTCGCACTCTTGTTTCCGTACTTCCTCTATCGTGGAAGTCAATACGGACGGTCACTGTTCCGTTGCGGGGGAAATTAGAAACTGCATGGTGCGCATCCGAGCAAAGAAGCGATTCCCCGTGTATGACTTTTCCGTTGTTGCTGGCAAAATCGTGAGTTATTCCAAGCCAGCCTTGAGTATTTACTCCGTTGGTCACCACTGTGGCATGATTTTCACCAACCTTTACGCTTGTAAAGGCTGTGCCATCGCCGCTCTCTGACACGACATGCCAGCGGTGATCGTTGTCTAAACATCCGCTCGTAGAAAAAAGGATTAAAATTCCTACGAGTACCAAGGCCAGGTACCTTCTGTCCATACCTAAATGATAGCACAAAATGGGAGATTTGTCAAGATTGAAGGCGGGGGCGGGAAATGGTATTTTAAAAAAATTGCAAGGTAAATTAAAGAAGTATTATGATTACTCAATATATTCAATCGCAATTCAAAAAAGCTCATTACAAGATATTGGAAGACGGAACGTATTTTGGGGAGATTCCGGGGCTAAAAGGTGTTTGGGCGTCGGCCAAACACTTGGAGGATTGCCGTCGCGAATTACAGGAAGTTCTTGAAGAGTGGATTTTGCTGAAATTAGCCGATGGTGATTCCATCCCGGGGCTCTATCCTGTTGCCAAAAGAAAGTGCGCTTTAACGCAACAATATGCTTAAACCAGTTTCCTGTCGCATATTGATTAAGAAATTCAAAAAGCTCGGTTTTGAGGGACCGATTAGCGGTGGCAAGCATCGTTTTATGAAAAAAGAGACCTTGAAAGTAAGCATTCCTTCTCCGCACAAGGAAGATGTTATCGGTGTTCCGCTTCTAAAAGAAATTTTGCGTCAAGCCGGCATTGACAGGGAAGCATGGAATGGTCTTTAGTGCGCGTAGTTTAAAGGCTCCCGCAAGGGAGCTTTTGGTTTGACATTGACGGATTTTTGGCGTAAGAATAATTGTATGAAACCATCTTGCCGGAATTATTGTTGTCCGCAAACCTCTTTTATGGAAAAGCGGCGACTTTGGAAGCGTGGAAGCGTAAAGTGTAAAACGTAAAGCGTAAAACCTAAAATAAAAAGTTCAATCCGCCGCTTTTCCAAGGCGGCTTTTTTATTGTTGAAAAATAAAAATGGGGTAGTGGAAGTCAAACTTCCACTAACTTCCACTATCATTCTCCATTTTCCAAATATGCCAAATTATCAAATCAAAAACATTGAAATCAAATTGCTCAAACCGCACGAAGAGATATGTCCGGTGCATTTGCGAAATTTGCAAAATGAAATAAAAAAAGACGGATGCGTCAGGGATCCGATAATTGTTGATAAAAACACAATGGTGATTTTGGACGGCCATCATCGCTGGAATTTGTTGTTATCACTGGGTGCCGAATTTTGCCCGTGTTGTTTGGTTGATTATCAAAGTGATGAGATCGGCGTTGCTTGCTGGCGCGAAGGGGAGAAAATAAAAAAAGAGCAAGTGATTGCCGCGGGATTGACCGGCAAGCTTTTGCCCCAAAAAACTTCCCGCCATATCATCCCCGCCCGCCCCCTTGGCTTGAACATTCCACTTGACGAATTACAATAGAGATTTCTTCGTTTTGCGAATAAATTTCTTTACAATTTACAATTTTATTGTAAAATATAGTTAGAGGAAAGATAATAATAAATAATAAAAATATGGATATAATCACAATTGTTATTTTGGTGGTCGCGGCGGTTTTCTTTGTTTGGCTGGTGTCAAACTACAACATTTTGGTGGCGGTCAAAAACCGCACCAAAGAAGCGTGGGCCGACATTGACGTGCAGTTAAAGCGCCGGTATGACTTGATTCCCAACTTGATGGAAACGGTCAAGGGCTACGCGGCGCATGAAAAGCAGGTGTTTGAAAATGTCACTGCCGCGCGCGCGGCGGCAATGGGCGCGCAAACTCCCGAGGACAAGATTGCCAAAGAAAACGCGCTGTCGCAGACATTGAAAAGCTTGTTTGCCGTGGCGGAAAATTATCCTGACCTGAAAGCTTCGGCCAATTTCATTGAACTTCAGCGTGAGCTTACCGACACCGAAGACAAAATCCAGGCTGCGCGAAGATTCTACAACGGCAACGTGCGCGATTTCAATATTGCCATTGAAAGCTTTCCTTCAAACATCGTGGCCGCGATATTCGGCTTCAAGCAAATGAAATTGTTTGAAATCGCCGCTGAAGCCGAACGCGAAGCCCCCAAAGTGAGCTTTGAACAAAAATAATCAATCTTTGTTTTTATTCTTTCCGCGCGACTTAATAAGTAGCGCGGGTTTGGTCTTTTTTTCCGAATATTCAATATTCAGCCGTCCAATTTTCAAAAAATATGCAACGAATAATATACAAGGATAATTTGAATATTGAATATTGAGATTTTTTTGAAAATTGAAAATTGCTTATTGAATATTGTTTATGGCTACTATCTATACTCATGCCGATGAAAATATTCGCAAGACTTGGCTGTTGCTAACCTTCTTTTTTGTTTTTCTCATCGGGTTGGGCTGGCTTTTGTCGCGGGCGCTGGGCGACTCGTCGTTTTTGTATATCGCGGTGGCAATCGCCGTTTTCCAGAGTTTTTTCAGCTACTGGTTTTCGGACAAAATAGTTTTGTCCATGGCCGGGGCAAAACCCATTGAAAAGCGCGACAATCCCGAACTTTACCGCTTGGTGGAAAATCTAACCATCACCGCCGGATTGCCTTTGCCCAAGATTTATATCATCAATGAAGCCCAGCCCAACGCGTTTGCCACCGGGCGCGACAAAAACCATGCGGTGGTGGCGGTAACCCGCGGATTATTGGAACGGCTGGAAAAGTCCGAACTTGAGGGCGTGATTGCCCACGAACTTTCGCATATCGGCAACAAAGATATGTTGTTGCAAACCATGGTGGTGATTCTGGTCGGTGTTGTGGCGATAATTTCGGATTTGTTTTTGCGCATCAGTTTTTGGGGCGGCGGGCGGCGCGATGACCGTGGCAATATGGGATTGCTGATGCTGGCGTTTGGTATTGTTGCGGCAATTTTGGCTCCATTGGCGGCGACCATGATCCAGCTGGCGATCTCGCGCAAGCGCGAATTTTTGGCCGATGCAAGCGCGGCGCTTTTGACCCGCTATCCGCAAGGCTTGGCAAGCGCGCTGCAAAAGATATCATCTGACCCGGCGCCTCTGCGAGCGGCAAAAGATTCCACCGCGCATCTATACATTGCCAATCCTTTTCGTGGCAAACAGGCACAGAATTGGATGAACAAGCTTTTTTCCACCCACCCGCCGGTGGAAGACCGCATCAAAGCGCTAACGGACATGTCAGTATAGTTAAAAACTAAAAACCCAAATCTAAAAATTAAAGATTGCATAGGTCAAAGATTACATAGGTGACACCTATGTAATCTTTGCTATTAGTTATTAGCTAAAATTGCGTGGGTCGGACCCACGCAATTTTTACAGCCAGCGGCGGGTTTTTTGCTTGTAATTAAGATATTTTTGCCCGAAAGTTTCCAGCAGATTCTGTTCTTCAATGGGGATAAACAATTTTTCCATTATAAACACAAATGCGATAGCGGGGATGAAAGCGCCAACTGTTCCCGAGGATACGGCAATACCCAATAGGATTATGGCCATGCCCAGATACATCGGGTGGCGGCTGGCACGAAAGGGGCCGAAGACGATCAAATAGGCGGGCTTTTCATGCGCTTTTACTGTGGTGCCGTGCTTGGCAAAAAGTCGGTCGGCCCAAATGTTTATCGCACCGCCAAAAATTATCAACGCGATGCCCAGCCAGCGCCAGGGATTATCGATGATTTGCGCGATTGGCCAAACAAAATGCAAAATACCGGCTGCAACGGCGGCAATCAAAAAATAAGTCGGCGGCTGAATTAATATTTTTATATAATTTTGCGTGGGTCGGACCCACGCAAAATTGGCTTTAAGTTAAGTTTTATTGTGAGCTTGTATTTGGTTGGTCAAAATTTAAAGTTTAATATTTAATGTTGAAACTGGGATTCGGCGGATTTTATCGGTTGATAACAAACCATTCTCCTTCACTGACTATTTCAATTTTGCCATCAATAATTTTTAACGCGGAATTATCGTCAAGGGCGTAGATAGTCCTATTTATCCCTTGTACTGCTTTTTCTATGTTTTCTCGTGTCAGTTTTTTAAACCATTTTGAGTTTAAATGCGGCAGAAAATAAAAATCTACAAAATTCAAGCCTTTTAACTCTTCGGTTTCTGTCATATCTTCTTCATACAGCTCTTGAGCTAATTTTAATGCCAAATTGGGATTGGTCACTATGCTTCCGGCGCTAAGCCCGACATATACCTTGTCTTTCAATAACTCGGGCAATAAATTGGTTAAGCCGGACTTATTTAAGCATCTCATCAAATGATAGTTGTTCCCTCCTTCAAAAAATAAAACATCCGCTCTTTTTAGGCTTGCTTTCCATATTTTTTCATCAACTGCCGAAATGTCGGTAATTTCGATTGATTTAAAATTTTGTTTTTTTAAATTTATCAAATCAGCAATCAGCCAATCCTTATCTCCCGGTTCAACATTGCTCGCCGTGGGGATAAAAACAACAGTTGTGTCTTCCGCTCTTTTGCCGGTTAATTCAAATAAGGCATTGGCAATTGATTTGTTTGTAATTCCGCCCGATGTTAGCAATAGTTTCATATTTGCGTTTATTTACAAAGCCGGCCGGCTTTGATTGATTTTAACCCGTTTTTCGTTTATAGTATAGCCATATTGTTTTGGGTGTTAATCCAAATGATGTACGTATTCAAATACGTATTCAAATACGTACAAATTGTTGTTTTAAATTCAATGGATTATTCATTGTTAAAATATCCATGTAAAAGCCATCGAAAAATAATTAAAATTCCAAATAATTCAGAGAAATTAGCCGAATTATTGGGGATTGTTTTGGGTGATGGCGGAATAAGCAACGATTGGCAGCTTGTGATTTCTTTAAATTCAGTTTTGGATTTAAAATATTCAGAATATGTCAACAATCTGTTGCGTGAGCTGTTTGAAGTCGATGTAGCTGTTAGGAAAAGGCCGCATCAGAATACATCAGTTCTTGTTTGCTCCAGTACCAATTTAGTTGATTTTTTAATCAGTAAAGGTGCGGTTAGGGGAAACAAGATTATGCAAAAAATAAATATTCCAAACTGGATAAATGATAATTTGGAATATAAAAAGAAATTTGTCAGAGGGTTGGTTGATACGGATGGGTGCCTATATATTCACAAGCATTTCGTAAATAATGTTTTGTGCCATAATATAGGATTCTGCTTCACTAGTTATTCTAAAACGATGGTTAACTCTGTGGCGGGAATTTTAAAAGAACACAGTATTAAGCCGCATATCACCGATGGAGGAAAGAGAATTTATTTGTATAGTTCTAAAGATGTGCTATCGTATTTAAGTATTTTTGGTTCTTCCAATCCAAGAATTTACGAAAAATATTCAGAATGGAGCAAATTGAAACAAAAATTTGCAAAAAATAAGGAAATTTGGAGGGGTTCAGGAGTGGTTTAACTGGCGGTCCTGGAAAGACCGTGTACCGAAAGGTACCGCGGGTTCGAATCCCGCCCCCTCCGCCATTGGTACGCCGAAGCCTTGGTGAAGGCGATTTTCCAAAACCAACTCTTGTTGGTTTTTTGGTCAAGATGGGGTAAAATCAATCAAAAGCGATAAAATAAATTTATGGCTATTGAAGGTATACCGACTTCCCCCAAAACAAATACGTGTGAACGAGACAAACAAGAAGAGCAAAAAGAAATGATTTTTCAAAAAGAAAGGGTGATTTATGCTGTGGCGGCGGCCCTATTGATGGGAGATAATGGAAATAACGAAAAAGAAAATCAAGTAATTGAAAAGATGGATTGCATATTAAATGAGGTCAAGGATATTGAAGTCGCTCAATATGATAAAAGACGGCAAAACTCAACAAAATTTGATATTAATGGATCAAACGGGTTTGCCAAAATCGGCGCGTTATTTTTGCCACCTAACAGTTCGGCGCAAGAAGCGCCTGTTGGCAGATTTATTGCCGAGATTGCAAATTATTCAGAGATCAAACCCGAATATTTGTCGAAAATCAGAGATAGGGTTAGCGATTTATGTTTTGGTGATGAAGAAAAATTAAAAAGATTTGACGAGGTTATAAGCCAACGTTTAAGCTAAAATAATAACCAACAAAACTATGGAAGAAGAAAAAATAGGCTCTGAATCAATGGAGCAAAAATTAAAAAAGGAGATGGGCGCGCCGGGTGTTGTTCAAAATCCGGAAGCGCAAAAAGCCAAATCGGCCAAGGGGAAAAATACGGGGATGGCGATTGTCGCTTATATCGTGTTTTTCATTCCATTATTAACGGAAGATAAAAACGATCCGTTTGTGAAATTCCATGTTAAGCAGGGGCTGGTCTTGTTCACGACTTGGATTGCGGTTGGGTTTTTGAGTTTGGTGCCGGTTATCGGCTGGACGCTGTCGCCCTTTATGAGTTTGGCAATGATTGCTTTGGCGGTTATCGGCATCGTCAATGCCGGCAAAGGGCTGAAAAAGGAACTGCCGATTATCGGCAAATATGCCGACAATTTCAAAATATGATTTTTGCAATTCTTCAAAGAACCGCGGTGTGTCAATTCTCGCGGTTTTTTTGTATAATTAAAGTGAAAGCGAGACGTGCTGTTGTTTTGCGTTAAAAAAATAATGGTTAATTCCACGTCAATAAAAATTTTGATGTTTGGCTGGGAGTTTCCGCCTCATAATTCCGGCGGCTTGGGCGTTGCTTGCCAAGGACTGGCAGGCGGTTTGGTGTCGCTGGGTGCCAAGGTCACTTTTGTCTTGCCAAAAAAATTGGATTGCAAACAAGAAAATTACGAATTTGTTTTTGCCGACGAGGAAAAGGAAATAAAAACAATTAAGATTAACTCTCCGCTGTCGCCTTATTTAAATTCTCAAAGTTATTGTTCAATCATTGAAGGACTGGCCAGCCGGCAGATTTACCGTCGCGACTTGATTGCCGAAGTTTTGCGTTATGCCGTTTGCGCCGAAAAAATCGCCTTGCGCCTTGCCGGCGATTTTGACGTGATCCATTGCCATGACTGGCTCAGCTTGCCTGCGGGTATGGCGGCCAAAAACGCAACGGGAAAACCGCTGGTATTCCATATCCATGCCACCGAATATGATCGTGTTGGCGTTGACGGTTTGAATCGCGAGATTTGCTTGATTGAAAAACAAGGCTTCAAGGCCGCTGACGCGGTGGCGGCGGTGAGCGGTTACACCAAGCGCCGCATCGTTGATTGCTACGGTGCCAACGCGCAAAAAATTACGGTTGTGCCCAACGCCGTGAATCGTGCCGAATACGCCGCGCCGCTGGCCGATGAATTTTTGAAATTGAAAAAAAACGGCAAAAAGATCGTGCTGTTCGTGGGCCGGCTCACATTCCAAAAAGGTCCGGATTATTTTTTGAAAGCCGCGCAGGCGGTGTCGCGGATTGACAAAAACGCACTGTTTGTTTTTTCGGGTTCGGGAGATATGGAGCGCTGGCTGATAGAAGAAGGCGCGCGGCTTGGCTTGGCCGGCAATGTGGTGTTTGCCGGATTTCTGCGCGGCGTTGATTTGGCGCGCCTTTACAAAATGGCGGATCTGTATGTGATGCCGTCGGTTTCCGAGCCGTTCGGTTTGACTTCTTTGGAAGCGCTGGCCAGCGGCACGCCGATTTTGATTTCGCGCCAGTCGGGGGTGGGGGAAATGGTTTCCCATTGCCTGAAAGTTGATTTTTGGGACACCGATCAAATGGCGGCAAAGATTTTAGCCGCGTTGCGCTATCCCGCGCTGGGCGATGAATTGCGGCAAAATGGTTCAGTTGAAGTTCAAAAATTTGATTGGGTTGATTCAGCCCGAAAGTGTATGGATATATACCAGCAAATCCTTACCACGTAAAATAATTTTCAATTATCAGTTTTCAGTTTTCAATAAATTGTCAATGTTTCAATGAATCAAACTAATGCGAATTTGTATTTTGTTTGGAAATTGGAAATTGGAAATTGAAAATTGCGAAGCGATCTTATGCCTCCTATTTGTTTATATCTTCACACCCATCAGCCGCGGCGATTGAAAAAGTTTTCGGTTTTTGACATTGGAACGCACAGCGATTATTTTGACGATACCAATAACCGGGAAATTTTGGAAAAGGTTGCGCGCAAAAGCTATTTGCCGGCCAATAGAATGTTTTTGGATTTAATCCGCCGGTCGCGCGGCCGCTTCAAATTGAGCTTGAGCATCACCGGCGTGTTGTTGGAGCAGTTGGAGGCCGGATTTCCCGAAGTTTTGAAAAGCTTCAAAGATTTGGTTGAAACCGGTTGTTGCGAATTGGTGTCGGAGACCTATTATCATTCTCTGTCGTCGGTTTATTCGCCGGAAGAATTTAAACATCAAGTCGCTTTGCAAAACGCGGCCCTCAAAAAACATTTTAATTTTGAACCGAAATTTTTCCGTAACACGGAATTGATGTATAATAATAATATCGCCGCGGTGGTTAGCGGTATGGGCTTTGAAGGGATGCTGGCCGAGGGATGGGATGAGATATTGCAATGGCGTTCTCCGAACTTTTTATATAAAGCCAAAGAGTCGCCCTTGCGCTTACTGGTGCGCAATTACCGCCTGAGCGATGATATTGGATTCCGGTTTTCCAATCGCGAATGGGCGGAGTGGCCGCTTACTGCGGAAAAATATGCCGATTGGGTGAACCTGCTCAACATTGGAAAATGCCAAACGCTGAATCTTTTTATGGATTACGAAACATTCGGCGAGCACCAATGGGAGGAGACCGGCATTTTCAATTTTTTTGCCGCGTTTTTTTGGAAAGCTTTGGAGAATCCGCGTAACCGCTTTATTTTGCCATCAGCTTTGATTGCCGAAGTTGAACCGGCTGGCGAACTTGATTTTTGGCGATTGGTTTCTTGGGCGGATATGGAGCGGGATTTGAGTGCGTGGAACGGCAACAAGATGCAACAAGCCGCGCTGGAAAAAATTTATTCACTGGAAGATCGTGTTAAAGAAATCAATGACAAATTATTGTTTGACGAGTGGCGCAAATTGCAGACCAGCGATCATTTCTATTATATGTGCACCAAATGGTTTTCCGATGGCGATGTGCACAAATATTTCAATCCCTATGAAAGTCCCTATGAATCGTTCATTGCGTTTATGAACATTTATAATGACTTGGAAATAAAAGTTAACAATATGTTGAAAGCAAAGGTCGCGATCTAAAAAATCAAAATCAAAAATACTAAAATCTAAACAAATTTAAATATCAAAATTAAAAATCCAAAACAAGGGCACGTCTTTGTTTTGAATTTTAAAAATTTTAATTTTGGGTTTGTTTGGGATTTAGAAATTGTGGTTTATAATTTAATTTAAAATATGGCTATAAAAACTGCTCCCCAAAAAAAGGTTATGCCGTCCATTCTTGCCGATGTTGATCCGGAAAAGGCGTTTTGGCTAAGCGATGGCCGCATGCTTAAAAATCTGAAAGAACTGGCGCAGGCCTTGGAAACTATGCCTGCCGTGATTTGGGATTCTCATGTAAATGACCAGAAAAATGATTTTGCCAATTGGGCGGAAGATGTGTTTTCTCAAAAACAATTGGGTTCGGCTTTGCGCAAAGTGAAGAATCCGCGCACCGCCGCCAAGCGTATCAAGGAAAAATTGGAAGCTCCCAAATTCTGGTCGTTTCTAATGTAATCAACGGTTAAGTTTCAATCATGCTGTTTTTATGAATAAGACAAAAAAAACATCGCTCGCGGCGCAGGCTGATTTGTTGTTGGAGATTTCCTGGGAGGCTTGCAATAAGATTGGCGGCATCAACACGGTTTTGGCCACCAAAGCCGCGCAAATGGTTAAGCGCTATGGGGACGGATATGTTCTGGTTGGACCCCATCTTCCGCAAAATGCCAAATGCCAGATAGAGGAAATATCGCCCAAAGGGGCATTGAAGACAGCTTTTGATAATTTAAAAAGCCAGGGAATTTTTTGCCATTTCGGCCGCTGGATGATTGAGGGCGAGCCGCATGTTGTTTTGGTGGATTTTTCCGCGCTTTGGCCCAACATCAACCGTTACAAACGGGAATTGTGGGATTCTTATAAGATTGATTCAATGGAATCCGGTTTTGAGTTTGACGAGCCGGTGGTTTGGGGTTTTGCGGTGGGGAAATTGATTGAAGAAATAAAGCTTGCCGATTCCAAAAAAAACATTGTGATTCATTGCCATGAATGGCTGGCCGGAGCGGCGCTGTTGTTTGCCAAAAAGTTTTGCGGCAATATTTCAAGCGTTTTCACCACTCATGCGACCACTTTGGGCCGGAGCATGGCGTTTGCCGGCCGCGATCTTTATGCCGGTATTGACAAAGTTGATTCGCTCAAAGAGGCCTATGATTATCATGTGCAAGCCAAGCATCTTTTGGAAGGCGCCGCGGCGCGGGAAAGCACGGTGTTCACCACGGTGAGCGAAATCACCGGCATTGAATGCAAATATTTTTTGAAAAGATCTCCCGATATATTTTTGCCCAATGGTCTGGATGCGGGAGGATACCTGAGCTTTGAAGAGGCGGCAATCAAGCATCGCATTCAAAGAGGGAGAATCAGAGAGCTTTTGTTCTATAATTTTTTCCCTTATTACACATTTGATTTAAAGAACACGCTTTTTTATTTTTTGATGGCTCGTTACGAGTTTCACGCCAAAGGGATAGATTCTTTCATAAGCGCATTGGGAAACATAAACAAAAAACTCAAACAAGAAAAAAGCCGGCAAACAATCGTTGTTTTTTTATGGGTGCCGGCGCAAACCAAGGGCATTCGTTTGGATTTGACGGAGGCCCGCGGCGGTTATTTTGATATTAAAGAATTTATTGAAGAAAATTCCGGCGAATTGACGGAAAGCTTCACTTACTCGCTATTTGCCGGCAGGGATTTGAAGGGTTCCGATGTGCTTGACGGCGAACCCTACCGCGAGCTTGAACGGCGCTTGCGCAAATTGCGCCGATCGGGAACTCCGCCGGTTTGCACCCATGATTTGGAATATCGCCCGGACCGGATTTTGGAGGCTTTGGCGGCCGCCGGCTTGGAAAATAAAGAGGATGATCGGGTGAAAACAGTTTTTTATCCGGCCTATTTAACCGGCACTGACCGCTTGTTGAATTTGACGATGCGTGAAGCCATCCAAGGATGTCATTTGGGCGTTTTCCCTTCCTATTATGAGCCGTGGGGATATACGCCGTTGGAAGCGGCCGCCGAAGGCGTGCCGGCAATAACCAGCGATTTGAGCGGACTGGGGCGTTTTTTGAGCCAATTGCCGCGCGACGATCAAAATCCGGGGATTTTTATTGTTAATAACGATGGCAAAAGCGAAAAAGAAGTTGTTGGCCAATTAACGGATATGCTTTATGGCTACGCGGCGATGAGCCGCCAGCAACGGGTGGAAAACAAAATTAACGCCCGCAAGCTGGTGAATAATTTTGATTGGGAAAACTTGGTTGATAATTATATCGCGGCGCATAACTTAGCGCTAAAAAGTGTAAAATTGAAAAATCAAAATGCAAAATGACAATTTAAAATTAAAAAATCAAAATTTTGTAAAAAATTTTACCTTAATTTTGATTTTTTAATTTTACATTTTAAATTTTTAAGGTGAAGATTATTCATAATTTTGGAAAAATAAATTCGGTTGTTAAGGATGGCGGCGATGAGGAGGCAACATTGATGCTCTCCGATGGCGGAAGTTATGCGTGGATCGGCAAGGAGAATGACAGCCGCTACCAAGGCTGGTTTTTTGAATCGGCGGCGGGCTTGATTAAAGTTATAGATACCATCCGAATCTGCAATCCGGGGCGATTTTTGGCGATGGAAAACGATTTTTGGAGAGTAAAAAGAATTTGGCAAAACAATACCGAAAAACTTTCGCTTTTTGGAAACGATTGCTTGGCGTATGAAACCGACCATCGCGCGGAGATTGAGTTTTTTTTGGACGTTAAAAAATCATACCAAAATCCGGAATTCGGCCGGCATTATTCGGTGTGGCAACAGGGCGGGTTGTTGATGATAAGCTATCGACAGGAAAAGGGGCTTTGCTTGTCCGAAATTTTCATCGCGGTTGTCGGTGATTTTGGCGATATTTCCATCAAAAAAGAATGGATTTGCCAAAAATACGCGCTTGACGAAAAACGGCAATCATCGCCATTTGAAAGATGGGTTTTTCTTCCGGCGCGGATTTGTGCTTCACGGATTGTTTTTATTGTCGGGACCGATTGCGAAAAAACAATGGTGCGGGCAAAATATGTTTGGCGCGATTATGAATCAACTAAACAGGCGAAGCGAAAATCAGTATCCGCGCCGTCAATAATCTTTGCGCCAGTGTTTGTTGGCAGAAAGGAGCGAGAATGTTCGATGGCTCAAAATTGCGGCAAAAAAGCGTTAAAATCGCTTTTGTTTGAGCGCGAGGATGCACCCGCTTTGCGCGCCGGATTGCCGTGGTTTTTCCAAGTCTGGCAAAGAGATGAGGCGATTTCTTTGCTGGCGATAGCGAGGTTTGATTGGAATATTGCCCGTGAAATTTTTTGGCGACAGATTGATGAACTGAAAAAAAATAATTATCATTTTGATACCGCCGACGGCGTTGGCTGGCTGTTTTTTGCCGCCAGTGAATTTTTAAAACAAAACAAGTTTAATAAAAAAGAAAAAAGAGAAATTTTTAAATGCCTTGAAAAATCAATTGATTATCTTTTTAAAAACAATACGCGCGGCAATTTGGCGATATGCGCGGATAGCGAAAAAACATGGATGGATACTTTAAACAGATCGGGCGCGGCGATTGAAATCCAAGCATTGAGATTGAATATGTACTTACTGGGCGCGGATTTGGCCGAAGATAAAAAGAGCAAGGAGTATTATAAAGATTTGGAAAAAAAATTAAAAAGCGCGGTTTGTCAAAAGTTTTTTGACAAATTTCAATTGGCCGATAAATTTGATATTGATAATAATCTTGCCGATTTTACCTGCCGCCCCAACATATTTTTAGCCGCCTATGTTTGTCCGAATTTGTTTTCAAAAAACGAATGGACAAAAATTTTTGAATGGGTTTTGCCCAAATTATGGCTTGATTGGGGCGGTTTGGCTACGATTGATAAAGGCGATCCACGGTTTTGCGCAAGCGATACCGGCGAAGATTCCAAAGCCTATCACAACGGCGACAGCTGGTTTTGGATCAACAATATCGCCGCGGTTGTTTTGACGAAAACCGATTGCCAAAAATACAAAAATTACATCGAAAAAATATTTGAGGAAAGCAAAAATGATATAATCTGGAATGGTGCCATCGGCTATGCTTCCGAAATCAGCTCGGCCCAAAGCTACGAACCCCGCGGCTGCCCCAACCAAGCATGGAGCGCGGCCACCTTCTTGCAATTATTCCGCGAACTGAAAAAATAAAATGGAGAAAATTCCAAATTGGTATGTGGTGAGCGGCGGGCCGTCTTCGGGGAAAACGACCTTGATTAACGAATTGGCGGCGCGAGGATATAAAATAATTCCGGAAGCGGCGCGGTTTTTGATTGAGCAAAAAATAGAAGAGGGAAAATCGGTTAAAGATATTCAAAATACCAATGAATTCCAAAAAGAGGTTTTGGATTTGCAGTTGGAAAACGAAAAAAACGCGCCCAAAGATGAGGTTGTGTTTTTTGACCGCGCCATTTGCGATGGTTTGGCGTATTGCAAATTTCAAAAGCTGGATGTGCCCGAATACGCAAACTTGGATTTGCGCGGCTGCTACAAAAAAGTATTTTTCTGCGAACAACTACCCCTGTATAAAGATAATGTCCGGATTGAAAACGATGAGGCGGCCCGTGAATTAAGCCGTCTCATCTGCCAAACCTATCAAGATCTGGACTACGAAATCATCAACCTTCCGGCAACCTCCACTCCCGATGACCGCATCAAAACCGTCCTCTCCGAAATTGGAGAATTTTAAAGGTCGTTCCTCGGCGTAGCGGAGCGGAGCAGAGGTGCGACCTTGGCAAACTTCGAATTGAATTTTTGATTTTGACAAAATTATTAAACAGGAATAATATCAAGATACGAACAATTGAATATTGTCAAAAGGCGATTGGCGCGGCCACCAACCGCGAGCCCCGAAGATAAATAAGGGGAACTCAATGAGTCTAAGTTTTTTTGGCAAAAAGAGATATTTCGTTATTGCGGGATAAGCCGGGTGGAACCGCGGGTTTGAAGACTCGCCCCAGAATCTAAATTATAAATTTGGGATTGGGGCGAGTTTTTTTAGTAATATATTTCAGAGGGTTATTTCAGAGGGTTCGACCCTCTGAAATAATCCTTGGAAAAACTTTTAAAATAACAAAAAAATATGGACAAACAAAAATACGATATTGAAGTTGTGCGCCATTCATTAGCGCACATAATGGCCGCGGCGATAAAAAGCACGCATCCGGATGCCAAGTTCGGCATGGGGCCGGCAATAGAAAGCGGTTTCTATTATGATTTTGATCTGGGCGGAGATAAACTATCGTCTGATGATCTGCCCAAAATTGAAGCCAAAATGAAAGAGGTCATCGCTTCAAATGTTGCTTTTGAGAAAAAAGAAATTTCAATTGACGAGGCAAAAAAGATCTTTGCCGGCCAGCCCTATAAATTGGAAATTATCAATGATCTGGAAGGCGAAGGCCAAAAATTGGTTTCAATCTATGAAAGCGGGGGCTTTGTTGATCTTTGCAAAGGGCCTCACGTTGGCAGTGCAAATGATTTGCCGGCCGACGGTTTCAAGCTCGCCAAGATTGCCGGAGCCTATTGGAAGGGCAGTGAAAAAAACCAGATGCTCACGCGTGTGTATGGCGTTGCGTTTGAAAATAAAAAAGAGTTGGAGGAATATCTCAAACAACAGGAAGAAGCCGAGAAGCGCGACCACCGCAAACTGGGCAAAGAATTTGATCTGTTCCATATTGACGAAGAAGCGGGATTGGGATTGGTTTTGTGGCATCCAAAGGGAGCGATGCTGTGGCGGTTGATTGAGGATTTTTGGTATGATCAGCATTTAAAAGGCGGGTATGATCTCGTGCGCTCGCCGCATATCGGCAGCCGCAAGCTGTGGGAAAAATCAGGACATTGGGGATTTTATTCGGAGAGCATGTATCCGCCCATGGAAGTGGGGCAATCGCTGGAAGACCAAAAACTACAAAAAAAGGTTGCCGAATCCGAACAATATCTGCTAAAGCCCATGAACTGTCCGTTTCACGTGCAGATATATAAAAATAATTTGCATTCTTATCGTGAATTTCCGATGCGTTGGGCTGAATGCGGCACGGTATATCGTTATGAAAAAAAAGGCGAACTTTCGGGATTAACGCGCGCGCGCGGATTCACGCAGGATGATGCGCACATTATTTGCCGCAAAGACCAAGTTGCCGACGAATTGAAACGCGTGGTTGATTTTATTGAATGTATATATAATTCATTTGGATTTCCCATGGAATCGGTGAATGTTTATCTGTCGTTGCGCGATCCGCAAAACAAAGAAAAATACGCCGGCGATGACGAGGGCTGGGAATTCACGGAAAGCGTTTTGCGGGATGTTGCCAAGGAGAAGAAATTGAATTTCAAAGAAGAGCGGGGCGAAGCGGCGTTTTACGGTCCCAAGCTGGACTTCAAGATCAAGGATGTTTTGGGGCGCGAATGGCAGTGCTCTACCTTGCAGTTTGATTTCAATCTGCCCGAGAGATTTGATATGTCATTTGCCAACCAAAAAGGAGAGCAAGAGCGGCCCTATATGTTGCACCGCGCGCTGTTCGGATCGTTTGAAAGATTTATCGGTCTTTTGATCGAGCACTATGCCGGCGCGTTTCCGGTTTGGTTATCTCCCGTGCAGGTGAAAATTTTATCGGTGGGCGAAAAGCACGTGGAATATTGCCAAAAGCTTGCCAATGAATTGCGGCAGGCAAATATTCGCGTTGAAACCGATATCGCCGATGAAACCTTGGGCAATAAGATCCGCAAAGCCGCCGCTGAAAAAGTTCCCTATACTTTGGTGATTGGCGACAAAGAAATGGCCGGCGATATGCTGGCGGTGCGCGACCGCGGCCAAAAATCCGCCCGCTCCATTTCCAAGAGTGATTTTATTTCCGAGGTTTGCGCCAAAATCCAAACCCGAAATTAATCTTCGGATAGTGGACATTCCAACATTCTTGAGAATGTGAGAATGTCGGTAATTATGAATATTATAAATGTCATATATTCCATATGGAATATATGACAATAAAATTTGGAGCATTTTGCAAAAGTTTTCAGATGGACTAACATATAAACTATGGCGATAATTGAAGTTAAAAATTTAACGAAAAAGTTCGGGGATTTTGTCGCGGTGGACAACATCAATTTTGAGGTGAACAAGGGGGAATTTTTTGCGTTTTTGGGGCCCAACGGCGCGGGGAAATCAACCACCATCAAAATGATGACCACGATCCTAAAACCCACCTCGGGGAATATTGTTATCAACGGCCATGACGCGGTGAAAAATTCCGATCGGGCGCGGCAAACATTGGGCATTGTTTTTCAGGATCAAAGCTTGGATGATGAACTTACCGCGTGGGAAAATATGGATTTTCACGGCGTGCTTTATGATATTCCGTTTGCGACTCGCCGCGAACGCGCGCAACAGTTGCTTGAATTCGTGGAACTGTGGGATCAGCGCGATAATTTGGTGAAAAAATTTTCCGGAGGAATGAAGCGAAGATTGGAAATTGCCCGCGGCTTGATGCATCATCCCAAAGTGTTTTTTTTGGATGAACCCACGCTTGGGCTTGACGCGCAAACGCGGCGGCATATGTGGTCTTATTTGAAAAACCTTAATAAAGACGAACACACGACCGTGTTTTTAACCACGCATTATATTGAAGAAGCCGAGCAAATCGCCCAACGCGTGGCGATAATCGATCGTGGCAAGATCGCGGCCATTGGCACGACCGAAGAATTGAAACGCAAAACCGGCGCCGCATCTTTGGAAGAAGCGTTTTTGAAACTTACGGGAAGTGAAATTCGGGAAGAATTGAGTGATGCTTCCGGCATACAGAGAATGAGAACGTTTCACGGGCCAAAAAAATAATATTTCAAAATAATGTTTGAAAAAATATATATTCTTTGGTTAAGGCAATTGAAGCGCTATTGGCGATCCAAACCGAGAATAATCGGCTCCTTGGGCCAGCCGCTTTTGTTTTTGCTGGCGCTGGGATATGGAATGGGCTCGGTATTTCAACAAGCCGGGCAGGGAAATTATCTTGATTTTTTGGCGCCGGGAATTATCGGCATGTCGATAATTTTCACGGCGATATTTTCTGGAATTGAGATCATTTGGGACCGGCAATTCGGATTTTTAAAGGAGGTGCTTGTTGCGCCGATGTCGCGTTTGGAGATTATGATCGGCCACACGCTTGGCGGCGCCACGGTGGCATTTTTTCAGGGAGTTGTTGTTTTGCTTATTTCAATGGCGGTGGGATTTAAGCCCTATTGGGCGGGCGTGTTGCCGGCATTGGGGATTATGTTTCTCGCCGCGCTGTTGTTCGCGGCGTTTGGCGTTGCCATTGCCTCGCGATTGAACGATATGCAGGGATTTCAGCTGATAATGAATTTTTTGATAATGCCCCTGTTTTTTCTTTCCGGCGCGCTGTTTCCGCTTCAAGGCGCTCCCAAAACGCTTTCAATAATCGCCGCGGCGGATCCGCTTTCGTATGGCGTTGACGCATTGCGAGGATTGCTTGCGG
>CAZFZI010000005.1:0-12607 GCA_964523275.1 uncultured Candidatus Saccharibacteria bacterium | reverse complement strand
GCCGCGGCGGATCCGCTTTCGTATGGCGTTGACGCATTGCGAGGATTGCTTGCGGGAACATATTACTATGGTTTTGGTGTTGACGTTGCCGCATTGGCCGGGGCGACGGTATTGTCTGTTGCCGTTGGGAGCTATCTGTTTTCAAAAATACAAATATAGATACAAAATTACGCGAATCGGGCCGATGTAATTTATCAAATATTCCATATGGAATATATGGGAAAAATAAAATTGGATGTATATACATATGTATATACATCCAAAAACAAAACCCGCTTCTTCTGTCCGGGGCGGGTTTTTGATTAACGCGGGCGCGTGTTATAATGATGGAGAATAATGGTCAAAACCAATAATATGGGATTTTTAGATTTTGTTTTCGGCAAAAAAAAGGAGAAACGATCAATACGCTTGGCAAATAAGGAGGGATTATGTGGCATTGTTTATGGCTCGCCGATTCCCCAGTTTGTGATTGATAAAAATCACACGATTGTTTATTGGAATAACGCGTTGGCGCAATATAGCGGGATGAAAAGCAAGGATATGATTGGCACAAGCCGCCAATGGCAGGCGTTTTACGATTACGAACGGCCATGTTTGGCCGATTTGCTGGTTGATCGGAAAACATCATTGATTCCAAGATTATATCGCGGCAAATACGCCAAATCAAAATTGGTGCCCGAAGCTTATGAAGCGGTTGATTTTTTTCCCAAAATGAATGGCAAGGGGAAATGGCTTTATTTCACCGCTTCTTTGATTCGCGATGAAAAAGGCCGGATTACCGGCGCGGTGGAAACCTTGGAAGATATTACCGAGCGCAAAATTGCCGAAGAGGCAATCAAAAAGCACGCAGGCAAACTGAAAAAGAGCAAAGAGGCGTTGTTGGTCGCGGTGAAAAATCTTGACGCGGAAAAAACCAATCTGGGCAGGGAAAAGGCGCGAGCGGAGGCGATTTTAATGTCTATTGGCGACGGGTTGGTGATCACCGAAGGCAAAAACGGCAAGATACTGTTGGCTAATCGCGCTTTTGAACAGATTATCGGATGGAGCGAAGAAGAAATTATCGGCCGTTCGCTGTTTGAAGTAATGCCGGCTCAAGATGCCGAAGGCAATCCGGTGCTTCCGGAAAAAAGATTTATTTCGCGAGTGCTGGAGGGGGAGCGCCCCGAAACGTCCACTTTTTATTATCGGCGCAAGGACGGCTCTTGTTTTCCGGGGGCGGTTACGGTGACGGAGATCGGATTTGAGGGCAAAAAATTGGGGGCGGTTTCAGTGTTGCGCGACGTTACCCGTGAGATTGAAATTGATCACGCTAAAACCGAATTTATTTCATTGGCATCGCACCAGCTTCGCGACGCGCCCACCGCCATCGGCTGGTGTGTGGAGATGTTGCTGAATGGCACTCAGGGGCCGCTTACCGAAAACCAAAAAGAATATGTGGAAGAGATATATCGCCGTAACAAGAGCGCCATCAGTTTGATTAACGATCTTTTGAATGTGTCGCGTATTGATATGGGGGTGTTTGTTATTGAACCGGAAAAAGTTTCATTAAAAGAAATTTGCGAGAATGAATTGAAGCAATTCGCTTTGCAAATAGAAGAAAAACATTTGCGCGTAGAGACCGGTTATGATGCCGGTTTGCCGCAAATTGATGCCGATCCGGGCTTGTTGGGGGTGGTTTTCCAAAATTTGATTTCCAATGCCATTCATTACACCGGCGAAGGCGGCATAATTAAAATCAATATCAAATTGGATCTGGCGGCAGATAAACACAAAAATAAAAAAATCGTGTTTTCTGTGGCTGATACCGGATGTGGAATTCCTTTGCGCCAGCAAGATAAGATATTCCAGAGAATGTTCCGTGCCGACAATGCCAAGGCGGCAAGATCCGGAGGGAGCGGGCTGGGGCTTTATGTGGTCAAAGAGATTCTTGATCAGGCTGGATGGGGGGTTAGATTTGATTCCGAAGAAAATAAAGGCGCGACTTTTTATGTTAATATCCCGTTGTCCGGCATGGTGCCGCGCGAGGGCCAAACCAAATTGACGAGGGGCGTTGTGTAATTGTGCGCGAATCGCCCAAAATTATGGAAAAAACCAAGAAGAAAAAAATTTTGATTGTTGATGACGAGCCGTTTTTGGTCCGCGCCCTGCGGGAAAAGCTGGAAACAGAAGGATTTTTAGTGGACAGCGCCGCTGACGGGCAAGCCGGTCTTGATGTGGTTTTTTCTCTCGCGCCGGATTTGATTCTGCTTGATTTGGTGATGCCAAAAATGGATGGAATGGCGATGTTAAGAAAACTACGCCAAGACGAGCGCGGCAAAAAAATTCCGGTGATTGTGCTGTCCAACCTGAACAACGCCAAATCAATTGATGCCTCTTTGGCCGCCGGCGCGCAAAAATTTTTAGTTAAAGTGAACAATTCCCTTGATGATATTGTCTGCGCGGTTAAAAGCCAATTAAAATAGAACAATCTTGGATTTTATTCGTGGTTGTGCACCACGGTGCCGGTTCCATGGCCGGAATTGGGCTTTTCGCGGGCGAAAACTTCTTCTTGCCCGTCAGGCAATTCGGGCAAGGTGTTTTCAAAAATGAACTTGGCGTCGCCTTGCGTCATGTTGGTGCATCCCGCGCTTTGAGGCATTCCGAATTTATCGTGCCAATAAGTGCCGTGGATGGCATAATCATAATTGTAATACATTACCCAGGGGATATTTTTTAAATGGTAGCGGTAGGTATGCAGAGGCGGTCCGCCTTGCATTTCGTCTTTGGCCACTTTGTACCAGATCCGATAGATGCCGGTTTTGGTGGGATTTTCTTCGCGTCCGGGGGAAATGTAGGTAATAAACATCGGTTTGTCGTATGCGAAAAGTGTTAGGACTTTTTTGGCCAGATCAACGTCAATCCAATTTTCACCGGCTTCAACTTCTTTGGGGACAACAAAATCTTTTGGCGGTTTCGGTTGCTCCATTGGTGTGACAAAATCTGAAAAAATATACGCGCCGGCGTATGCCCCGCCGTCAATTTTGTACCAAAGATTTTTGCCGTTCACCCATTCTCCATAGACTTCTTCAATAACTTTCACGCGGTTGGCGCGGGAAAGTGTTCCTAGTCTATCGGAAGTGATTGCCACGCCCTTGCGCACGTTGACGCCATCGGCGTTTAATTGTCCCCACCAGCCAAGATATTTGAAGCGATCTTCGCCCAATATCGCGGCACTGGGAATTTGTCCTGAAAATGACCAAACACTAACCGATGTTCGGTTTTCTTTGTCGGCGACGATGGCTTTTATCGCGTATTCTTTGTCAATTTCAATATCTTGCTCAAAAGCAAAGCGATATTCGTTTGGCGCTAGACGCTCGCTACGGAATTGGATGGGGCGGTTTTCAAAAAACACCGCGGCGCTTTTAAGGGAATCTTTCAAAACCGCTTCAAAGCTGATGGTGTGCCGCATCGGGAACACAGTGGAATCGCCCGCTGGTTTTTGGTTTGAAATTACCGGATAATTTTCAGTTGCCGGTGCCAGAATCACAGCAACGACCGAATTATCCGCGGCGGTTTGCGCGGGCAAATAGGATCCTTTGCGCGAAATTTCCATTACCATGCGGTTGTTGTCAACATTATAATCAATTGCGTCAATCAGCGGGCTGGCGGCGATTTCCTGATAGTCAAAATTGCCGTTAACGCGCGCAACACGATCAAAGATGATTCGCGTTTTGGCTTCGGCGGAGATCTCCTCAATTTGATATTCGGGCAGGGCGGATAGCGCCGGTTCCAGGCCGCGGAATTTTATTTCTATTTTTGTGCCCTCATTTTGACTGTGCCGGCAAGAGATGATTTCGGCTACGTATGATCCGGCCCGCGCCGGAATTTCGGTTTCTTGATTTTGCGGCAAAGGCAACGCCAGCCACCAGGTCGCGCCCAAGATTAAAATCGCGCTTGTTGCCGCGATGCCCAGCCTTTTTTTTGGGCCAAGGCGATGTTTTAATTTTGTTATTTTGTTGCTGATTTTGATGATGTGTTTTTTGACCATATTGAAATCACATTTAGAAACCGCGCCTTCGGCGCTAAATTAGGGAATCTATTGATTTCAATAGTTCCCATCACCAGCGCGGGTTCATGATGTGATATGAATAGCATCGCAATTAATCCGGGATTTATGCGATTGAAAAACTGCGAACAATTAAGTTATCATACCAGCAAATTATTTTAATTCAAAATCGCCGGTTTATCTTGATTTTTTCCCAAATTTATGCTCTAATGAATGACGTTAACCAATATGAAAACATTTTTTGATCACACTGATTATAAATTATTGATGTAGCAACAGGGGGTTTAGCCCGCCGAGGCGGGATGTTTTTTGTTTGCCTAAACTAAATCCACCCTGTTTTTTTGTTGGAAAACGGGAAAAATATTATGGAAAAAGAAAAATCAAAAATTAAAATTTCAAAAAGCTTGAATAAAACCGGCGGCGGCGTTGGCGGCAATGACCCTTTGGTTATTTTGAAAGATGTTGCCAAGGGCTATGGCAAGCAAGATTTATTTTCCGGCGTTCGTTTGCGCGTTATGCCGCGCGAACGAATCGCGCTGGTGGGCGCCAATGGCATGGGCAAAACCACATTGTTGAAAATCATTATTGGCCAAGAAGATGTTGATGAAGGATCGCGCCAGATGCATCGTGCCACGCGGATTGGTTATCTGCCTCAAGAGACTCATTGGAACTCGTTGCAAAACACAGTGACCGAAGAAATCCATTCGGTTAACCAAAAAATGCGGCGAATGATTGAGCAAAAAAAGGATTATGAAGAAAAAGAAGCGGCCAAAAAATTATCCGAAAATGAAATTGCCGATTATTTCAAATTGCTGGAGGAATTCAAGATTGCCGATGGTTATCGTTATGAGGGATTGATCAGCCGCTTGCTCTTGGATTTTGGTTTTGAGCAAGAATCGTGGTGTCGTTCAATCGCTTCTTTGAGCGGCGGCGAACGTACCAAATTGGCGCTGGCCAAGCTGATTTTGGCCAATCCCAACTTGATTATTCTGGATGAGCCCACCAACCATCTGGACATTGAAACTTGCGAATGGCTGGAGAATTTTTTGATCCATCGGAACCTGGCCATCGTTTGCGTGTCGCATGACCGCTATTTTTTGGATCGCGTTTGCGACAAAACTTGCGAAATTACCAAAAACGGAATTGAAAAATACGAGTGCCGCTATTCGGATTATGTGATTGAAAAACAAGCGCGTCGCGCGAGTCTGGAAAAAAATTACAAGGTACAGCAGAAATATTTGAAAGAACAGCAAGAATATATTGATCGCTTTCGCTATAAGGCCACCAAGGCCGCCGGTGTGCAAAGCCGCATCAAGCAATTGGAAAAAATTGAAAAAATAGAATTGCCCAAAGAGCAGGCGCAGGACATAAAAATTCGCTTTGACGCGGGAGCAAAGCTTTGCCGCAGTGTTCTGAAATTGGATAGCATTTCCATCGGCCCAAAAGATTCGCCTTTATTTTCGCTGGATGGCAAGCTTGAGGTTGAATGGGGCGATAAAGTTGGAATAATCGGCAACAATGGCATAGGAAAATCAACTTTGCTCAAAAGCGTGTTGGGGAAAATGCCTTTGTTGAAGGGAAAAATTATTGCCAGCGAGCGAGCGGTTATCGGCTATTACGCGCAGGCGCACGAAGACCTTGATTATGAAAAAACAATTTTGGATGAAGTGGCGTCAAAAACTCCCGAAGCCGAAGAGCGGATCCGCAATGTTTTGGGATCGCTGTTGTTTGAACCCCGCGAAGTGGAAAAAAAGAAAATCCGCGATTTGTCGGGCGGAGAGCGGGCGCGCGTGGCGCTGGCCGAATTGATTTTGCAAAAAATCAACTTTTTGCTGCTGGATGAACCCACCAATCATTTGGATCTGCCGTCAAAGGAAGTGATTACCAAAGTGTTCAAAGAATACAAAGGAACGATTATTTTGGTAAGCCATGATCGCTATATCCTCAACGAAGTTTGCACTCATATCTGGGAAGTGAAAGACGGCAAACTCAATGCGTATCTGGGCAACTATGACGACTATCGCTACCACCTTGCCCATTCGTAGTTTCCAATTAACCCGAAAAAAAGTGTGTCTAGGTTTCACCTAGACACACTTTTTTTTGCTATGGTTTGGGACGTTTCGCCCGAATAATAGTGGAATAAATGATGGCGGTCAGTGAAATATAATTGTTAAAGCATTGTAGTAATATGATGCGGCCCGGGCAAGAGAATAAAAATAAAAATATATTATTATGAAAAGCAAATTAAGCAGAAAAAATATTGTTGCGGCGGCAATTATGATTTTTTGTGCCGCTACGGTGGCGGGAGTTGGTGCGGTCTATGCCGATGAGGTTGCTGGTAAGAGCAATCCGATGAGCGGATTGGTTTCGGCGATCGCGCAAAAGTTTAATTTGAATGAGGCGGATGTCCAAGCTGTTTTTGACCGGCAACGCGAGCAAATGCAAGCGCGGCGCGAGCAAAACCGCGAACAGATGGAGACCAAGCGCCAAGAACGGTTCAAAGCTCGCTTGGGAGAATTGGTGTCTTCGGGAAAGTTGACACAATCGCAAGCAAACGCGATTAAAGACAAAAAAGCCGAATTGGAAGCGCAAATGGATGCGCGAAAGGACGCGACCAAGCCGGATTTTAAAAATATGACGCAGGAAGAGCGCAAAACCGCCATGGAGGAACAAAAAACCAAGATGGAAGCCGAGCGCGCGGCGTTAAAGCAATGGGCGAGCAACAATGGCATTGCCGAAGAATACTTGCCGATGACCGGCATGGGATTTATGGCCGCAGGCCATGGTCGCGGGGGCGGATTTGGGAATCGCTTGCCGATGTAAGTAGCAGGGTGAGCAACGGATTACGTAATTTGTTGCGTAGCGACGTAAGCAGCAAAAAAAAATTGCCATAGGCTCAACCTGTGGCAATTTTTGGTAAAAATAAGGGCAATTTGTTATAATCAGGACATGATAACAAATAAAGGTCGTTAATTGAACAACACTAAAAAATTTTCTTTGAAAGAATTTTGTTGAGAATTGACCTCAAAAATTTCCCGAGGTCAAACCTCCACAAAATAAAATACAATCAAAGACAAAAATAAAAAATGGAAAATAAAAACAATAATGTTTGCGGTGTTCATGGATGCCAAAGCGGGATGGGGAGAATTATTATCGGCGCGCTGGCGATTGCGCTTGCTGTTTATGTCGCGGCGTTGGCGGTTAACGCGATAAAATCCAATGCCTATATTGGTCGTGATATCACCCGCCAAGGATCGATCAATGTTTCCGGGCAGGGCGAGGTTTATAAAAAACCGGATTTGGCGGTGATGAATTTCTCGGTGGTGAGCTTTGCCAAAACCGTGGCCGATGCGATGGCCGACAATACTGAAAAAATGGATGCGATCATTGACGTTACCAAGAGCTTGGGTGTTGGAGAAAAAGATTTGCAGACAACCAATTTCAACATCAATCCTCGATATGATTATGTTAAATCCGCAACGCCGTTGTTGCCGACAACGGAAATCGCGGTTGATGAGGAATATTATTATCCTTCCGGTAAAAGAGTGCTTTCCGGCTATGATATCACCCAAACATTGACGGTGAAAATAAGGGAAGAAAATATGGAAAAGATTGGCACAATCATCAACGAAATAGTTGCATCAGGGGCCAACCAAGTTGGCAGTTTGCAGTTCACTTTGGACGATCCCGATGCCGCGCAAGCTGAAGCCCGTGAAAAAGCGATTAAGGACGCTAAAACCAAAGCACAGGAATTGGCAAAACAGCTGGGGGTGAAAATTGTTCGCATCACCGGCTATAGCGAAGGAGGATATTATCCCTCGGTGCAGTTGAATTACGCGGCCAAGGACATGGCAACCGGAATGGGCGGAGGTGAGTCGGCACCGGCGATTCAAACCGGAGAAAGCAAAATCACGGTAAGCGTCAACATTTCCTACGAGATTGAATAATTCGGTAGAACCAAAAAGCCGCCTTTCAAAAGAGGGCGGTTTTTGCTATGATTCACCTTAATTGCAAGATTAAAAAAATAATTAATGTCAATAGATAAAAAATATGATGTGGCGGTGATCGGGGCAGGGCCGGCAGGGATGATGGCCGCGATTAGCGCGGGCAAATCGGGTGCCAATGTGGTTTTGATTGAGAAGAACCAAAGTGCGGGCAAAAAACTCTTGCTCACCGGCGGAGGGCGTTGCAATCTGGCTAACGCTGAATTTGATTTGCGCAAATTGATTGCCAACTATGGCAAGAGCGGCACTTTTTTGTTTCATTCTTTTTCCGAATTCGGGCCAAAGGAGGTGATGGAATTTTTCAACGGCTTGGGAATCAAAACAAAACTTGAAAATAACGGCCGGATGTTTCCAAAAAGCGATAAGGCGCAGGATGTTTTGAACGTGTTAATCAAGTGGCTGGATGAGTCGGATGTTGAAACTATGTATGATTCCAAAGTCGTTGATATTGAAAAAGAAAACGGCGAAATTGCCAAAATCGTTTTGGGGAATGGCGATAATATCGTTGCCAAAAACTATGTTATTGCCACCGGCGGAAAATCATATTCGGGAACCGGATCAACCGGTGACGGCTATGAGTGGGCGGCTGTTCTGGGGCACAAGATTAACGAATTGTCGCCGGAGTTGGCACCAATTAAAGTTCAAGAAGCATGGATAAAAGATTTGGCGGGCATCAGTTTAAAACGCGCTCAAATATCAATTTTGCAAAATAACAAAAAAATGGTCTCCGTTTGCGGTGAATTGCTATTCACTCATTTTGGCGTTAGCGGTCCGGCAATTTTGAATATCAGCGGCGATATCGGGAAATTATTGAAAAACGGTCCGGTGGAAATTTTGCTTGATCTTTTGTCTAGAACCGAATTTGCCGTGTTGGAAAAAATGATTTTGGCAGAATTCACAAAAAATCCCAATAGAATTTTGAAAAATTGTTTAAACGATTTTGTGCCCGAGGGGTTGGCGTTGGCTGTCGCGAACGTTGTCGGAATTAACCCGTCAAAAACCGTCAACGATATCACAAAAGAGGAACGCCGGCATTTGGTGTCGGCGATGAAAAATTTCAAATTGGCTGTTGCGGGATTATTATCAATTGAATCAGGGATGATCACCGGCGGCGGCGTGGAATTGTCAGAGATTGACCACAAAACCATGCGTTCAAAAATCGTCAGCAATTTGTTTTTTGCCGGAGAAATCGTCAATGTCCACGGACCGACGGGCGGCTTTAATCTTTTGCAATGCTGGAGCACGGGAATGTTGGCGGGAAAATCCGCGGCAAATCGCAAACCCTTGACAAAATACAATAAATGTGATTAGATTAAAAGTAAATTTGGTAGGTACCTTAATATAAACTTGCAAGCGGCCATAGCCAAAAGTCCCTTAATAGAAATTGGGATTCCTGGCTGTGGCCGCAACGGTTCATAGTTCCGCCTCGGATTAGAGGGAAAATGCCCAAATTAGGGCAGGGAGACGAAAAAAATGAGTCAAGACTTCGCATCCGCCGGCCTTACCGCCGGCCAATTGAATGCGGTCGTGGATAAACTTGGCGGTATGGAAGGCGTTAATCGCTTTCTGCGCGGCGAGCTGACAGTTTCTGAATCGGCTGGCGGCTGGCGAGAAGAAAATGGCGTTATTTTCTTCTCGGTTAAATCTGATGGTACGACCGGACCCGAATGGATTAAACGCCTCGAGAAGAAAGGTTTCCATATCGGAAGCTACGCAAGGAGCCTGCTCCTTTCGCCGGATTTCAAGCCGACTTCCGGCGTGACAACCGAGCTCGCCGTCCTCAAGGGGAAGGTTTTTGAGGATAAGGATCGAGCTACGGGGAGTATTCGCGCCGAGGCCGATAGGCGCAAGCTTGTGAAGGTGCATGCCGAGGTTGCATGCCTCATCCGGGAAAAGTTTTTGGATGAGGATATTGAAGCCATGGGGTTTTGGTGGATCGTGGCAATGCATGAGCCCATCAAAGATTCCGATGGCGTTCCCAGCCTCCTTGGCGCGGACCGCAGTGACGATGGTTGTTGGTTGAGTGCGGATTGGGTCAAGCCCGGCAATCGGTGGAATCGCGACAACGGGTTCGCGTTCGCCGTTTCGCAAGTTAGTCCTTAGGACTTAGAATCTTTGAACTTTTTTTCTTTGAATCTTAGTCCTTGTCCCTATTCCGATTTGATTTGTTGGAATGGGGTTTTTTACAAAATAATGGTATAATTATTTTCGGTAGTAGGCGAATGTGCGGGCGGCCATGGCTTCTCGCCGCCGAAACCAGTATCCATATGTCGGGAATATCCGCGGTTAAGGTTGCGGATAGAGTGGCGTATGCAGAAACTTCAAAAAAGAAGATACTTGGTGCGAGATATTAAGGCATTGCGATGCCGGATTCGATTCAACCTCGAGAGCATTCAAGGGGTGGTGGCACAGAAGATATTTCGCGTAATTCCGATGGCGATCCCAACCTCCTTGGCGCGAACCGCAATGACGATGGTTGTTGGTTGAATGCGTATTGGGACAAGCCCGGCAATCGGTGGAATCGCGACAACGGGTTCGCGTTCGCCGTTTCGCAACTCTCTTCATTTCTCCCCCGTTTTTACGGGAGAGTTTTGTTTTGCGAGCTGTCCATTCCAGCCGCCAAGCATTCTACCAGCTTCGTCAAGTTTCACGGAAAGCGCGATATATTTTTTGCTATCAAGAGATTTGGTTTCCCAGAGAATCATAAGAAGCACGCGAAGAGTGTCCATTTTTTTGATTGCCAACCGAACATACGGGTGTTTTTCTTCGCGCGAAAGAAAGCTGGCGGCCGCGATTGCTTCTATTATTTCAATAAATAGCGTATCAATGCGCTGGCCTAAAGTGTAGCGATGTGTTTTGGGCAAGTCATGATAAAATTTGTACCATAAAAGATACGATTCTTTCACTTTGCCCAAAACCGGCAGAATTCGCGGTGATGGCGGTGTTTCATTATGTCCAGAATTCAATATCAACATACATTTGATTATATCATTTCGCTTGAAAATTTGCTCGCGGCGTGGACAGAATTTGCGAAAGGAAAAAGAGCTCGCAACGATGTGCAGGAGTTTGAGCGAAATCTCATGGCAAATATTATTTCGCTTCATATCGATCTTGCGGCAAAAACATATACCCATTCCGCATATAGAATTTTCAAAATAGCCGATCCGAAGCCGCGTGTTATTCACACGGCAATTGTTCGAGACCGGTTGTTGCATCACGCGCTACATCGAAGGTTATCGCCATTTTTCGCCAAAATATTTATTGCGGATTCGTGTTCCTGCCAAATCGGCAAAGGGACGCATCGCGCCCTTCGCAGGTTTTGTAAATTTATCAATGTTGTTTCCAAAAATAACACGCGAATAGCATGGGTGCTTAAATGCGATATTAAAAAATTTTTTGCAAACATAGATCAAGTAATTTTGTTGGATATGATGGCGAAATATATTCCCGATAAGAATATTCTTTGGCTTGTTTCGGTTATTGTTGGAAGTTTTTATTCAGGCAACCTGGGCGTTGGTCTCCCTTTGGGCAATCTGACATCTCAACTTTTATCAAACATTTATATGAATGAATTTGATCAATTTGCGAAGCACCGTCTCAAGGCGGAACACTATATTCGTTATGCCGATGATTTTGCCATCTTTTCAAGCGACCAGATGCAACTTGAAATCATTTTACTGGTGATGCAGAAATTTTTAGCGCAAAAACTGAAGCTATCCATGCATCCAAATAAGGTTTTTATTAAAACTGCCGCTTCGGGTATTGATTTTCTCGGCTGGGTGCATTTTCCGGATCATCGGGTTTTAAGGACAGTGACCAGAAAAAGAATGTTTGAAAATATCAGAACAAAAAAGGGTAAATTCGAAACGATTCAGTCATGCAAAGGGCTTGTCAGCCATGGTAATGGTTGGAAATTGCGGCAAAAAATTGAAAACCGACAGATGATAAATTAGAGTTTACAAAATTTAGAAAAGTAATAATATAACAACATGGAGAATTATTTGACGGCCGAGGGGTTGGAAAAACTAAAAAAGGAGTTGGAAACGCTGGAAAATGTCACGCGGCGCGAGTTGGCGGAAAAATTGAATTATGCCATTTCTTTTGGCGACCTTAAGGAAAATGCCGCTTATCATCAAGCCAAAGAACAGCAAGGTTTTTTGGAGGGCCGCATTTCTGAATTGAAAGCGATTATCGGCAACGCGCGCGTTGCCGAAAAAAATAATTCCGGTTGCGTTCAAATCGGCGCCAAGGTGGTTTTGGCTTCCGGTGGCGCCGCCGAAGAATACCAGATCGTGGGACCTGATGAAGCGGATGTTTTTTGTGGCAAGATTTCCTATAAATCGCCGCTGGGAGAGGCGGTTTTTGGCAAAAAACCCGGATGCAAAGTGATTTTGGAAACCCCCAATGGCAAAATTGAATATGAAGTTGTTAAAGTTATATAAACATAAGGACATAAAATCATAAAATCATAAGAATATAAGAATATAAGAATATGGGAGCATAAAATACAGAAAATCATTTCAAGAATGATTTTTTTGTTAGGCTGTGGATTACTAAG
>CAZFZI010000004.1:0-32079 GCA_964523275.1 uncultured Candidatus Saccharibacteria bacterium | reverse complement strand
CGGATTATTTTTGGCGGAGTTTGAGTCAAATCAACAATAGTTGACGGCTTTGATGCTTCCAGATCTCCGGCGTTGATAACAAGATCGGGCAAATTATTTTTTCCGGCAAATTGTCGCAAAACTTCGTCAATTTTGCCCGAAGCCGGTTGTCCGGAAATGTTGGCCGAGGTTGCGCAAAGAGGGAAATTCAGGGTTTCCAAAAGAGAGTTGACAAACGGACAAAAAGGAACGCGCAAAACAATAGTCTCGTTTTCAACGCCAAAAATTTTCATTTCTTTTTTTCGTTTCAATCTGGCGCTGAATTTCCCGGGCCAATTTTCTTCCAATGTCTTTTCCTGCGCACCTGTTATTTTGGCCAATTTTTTAGCCATGGCCATATTTTTAACAAATATCGGCAGTGATTTTTCTTGAGGCCGTTTTTTTATCGCGAAAACTTTTTCAATTGTTTTTTCATCTGTGGTATTGGCCAATAGTCCGTAAATCGTGTCGGTGGGCGCGATTATTGTGCCACCTTTTTGAATCGCGCCCGCCGCCATTTCCACGGCGGTTTGAAAATTTTTCGGCGTGAGAGAAATAATTTCCATAACATAATTTATTGCTGGATTTGGCTCTCTATGTATTGCTTAATGCGCGCCATTTCACGTTCCACGACGGGGCCGTCGTAATCGCCTGAATGTGCCGTTGCGCCGTCGTAAACGGGTTTCTTTTGATCAAGATGCAATGAAAGCGATAGGCTGTCTTTTTCTTGCTTGGTGAAAAGATGCAGGCGAGGGTATCCGGATTTTGGCCGGGCAAATCCCAATTCTTCGGTTTTGTCGTCTTGCCCTTGAAAATGATAGCCCAGATCCCGCGTTAAATTGTAGATGGTGCTTTTGAGTTTTCCCGTGATTTTTTCTTTCATATATATATGCGCAATATGCTTTATTGATTTTGAATAGTATTCGCCGATATATGCGGAACTTAAAATTGCAACAAAAGCCTCATTTGGCAACAGATCCTTAATAAGGATGTTATTTCAATATGAATTCTATCGCATCTTTCTTTTTTTGCCAAATCGTTTAGAATAAACCATATTATGAATAATTTGCATCGGATATTTATTGCCATAAACTTGCCGGAAAAGCTACGCCAAGAGCTGTCGTCTTTTTCCGGTTGGTGGCCTCAATTGCCGGCTAATTGGGCTAGGCCGGAAAACTTGCATATCACTTTAAATTTTTTGGGCAATGCCAACGACCAGGAAATTTGCGAAATTTGTCAAACCGCAGTTGATGTTGCCAAACGCCATGATTCTTTTGAAATCAACCTTGTTAAGATTTCATATGGGTCTCAAACCAAAATTCCTCCCAAAATGATTTGGGCTGTCGGTGAAAATTCCCAAGAGATCGGCGGCTTGCAAAAAGACCTTGAAAGCTCTTTTTTTGAGTTTTGCGGGGGAGAATACCGGCCCAGAGAGGACTATGGCTTTGCGCCACATGTCACTTTGGCGCGTTTGCGCCAAACTGATTTGCGCCAAATGGATATTGAGGAAATTCCGCTAATAGATGAAAAAATAAATCATGTTTTTTTGGTGGAATCAATTGAAATTATGGAGAGCCAATTGAGGCGCGGCGGCCCGATTTATACGGTGCTTGAAAGCGCCAAATTGGGCCAAGATTAAAAAATTTTTTGAATTTTGAATAAAGCGCAATAGCTTCAAGAACCAAATTCCAATTTCTCCCGCCTCAGCGGAACCCCGCCAAAAACGGTGGCAAATAATATTCAATATTCAAATCCCAATATTTAAAACTTGAATTTTGAATATTGAGATTTACTTTGGTATTTGGTGCTTGATATTTGGAATTTATGAAAAAGGTTCACTTCATCGGTATTGGCGGTATTGGAATATCAGCGCTGGCGCGTCATTATTTGGCGCTTGGCTGGCGAGTGAGCGGTTCGGATTTGCTGGTTTCCGAGATCACCGGGGCGCTAAAAAAATTAGGGGCGCGGGTTTTTATCAAAAAAACCGCGGATTTGAAGTCTGTCGCGCCGGATTTGGTTGTTTACAGCTTGGCGGTAAAAAACAGCCATCCGGAACTAAAAGAGGCTTTGCGTTTGGGTGTCAAAACTATGAGCTACCCGCAAGCATTGGGCGAGCTTGTCAAAACCCGCGAAACTGTTGCGGTGGCCGGCGCGCACGGCAAAAGCACGACTGCGGCAATGATTGGCTTGATGCTGGCAGATGCCAAATTGGATCCAACGGTTATTGTGGGTACGAAATTGAAAGAATTTAACAACTCAAATTTTCGTTGCGGCAAATCAAAAGTTTTGGTGGTTGAAGCTTGTGAATATGGCCGAGCTTTTTTAAATTATCATCCAAAAATCGCGGTGATTACCAATATTGAAATGGATCACATGGAGTGTTACGAAAATGAGGCTGATTTGCTGGCGGCGTTTGAGAAATTTGCGGGCAATTTGAATGAAGGCGGCAAATTGGCGGTTTGCGCCGATGACGCCAATGCCAAAAAGCTTGGCGTGATAATGAAAAAAAGGGGGATTGACGTTGTTTATTATTCACAAAAAATGGTTGAAGCCGAAATCTTGCGAAAAATTTTGCGGGTTCCCGGCGAGCACAATATTGCCAACGCGCTGGCCGTTCTTGTTGTGGGGCGAATGCTTGGCGTTGCCGATGATATTATCTTCAAATCTCTGGCAAAATATCGCGGTTCGTGGCGCCGGTTTGACCGGCGTCCGACAAGCATTGCCGGGAAAAAAATTACCGCGGTTTTTGATTATGGGCATCATCCCACGCAGATAAAATTAACGATGTCCGCCGCGCGCCAGCTTTGGTCTAAAAAAAAGATTATCTGTGTCTTTCAGCCGCATCAGGCATGGCGCACGCATTTGCTTTTTTATGATTTTGTCAAAGCGTTTCAAGGATCAATGTTAGACAAGATTTTTATTACCGATATTTATCAAGTTACCGGGCGCGAGAATCAAGCAATCGCCAAAAAAGTGAGCAGCCAAAAATTGGTTGCCGCCATTGGTTGCGCAAAAATTGAATACGTTCCCACAAAAGAAATTTTTGCCAAATTGAAGCGCGAAATAAAAGGCGGCGAAATTTTGCTGGTGATGGGCGCGGGCGATATTTACGATTTTTTCCAACCTCTGCTAAAATAAATTTGTAGCGGACGTGATTTTGTTTATAATGAATTTGTAGTCGTTAATTTTGTATGAACAAATTGATTGATTTCATTTTAATTGTCGGATTTTTCACAATTTTAGTTTGGGGAATTATTGACATACTTCCCATGATCCGCCAAATTATTGGCGTCTTGTTCCAAAAATAATCTTTTTTACAAAAGCTAAATCCTATGAATAAATTTGCTTTTTTAGTGCACCCTCGCCATTCGGCCAGAGAAGATATGGGCAAGGTTTCGCCATTGTTTTTGTTGTTTCCGGAATTTTTATTAAGAATAATTATCACCTTTATCGGACCGATTAAAGCGGGTAAGGTAAAATTTAAAAATAATAAAGAAATTATCGGTTGGATTGTGTGGATTCCTCTTCTGGGAAAACAAATTTTAAATTTTCCCAGAGAGATAGTTATTGATAAACTTGTCAAAGCAATTGAAATGATGAAAGCTTCGGGCGTAAAAGTCATCGGATTGGGGGAATTTACCGCGTCGGTAACTCATGGTGGTAAAGATTTGGTTGGCCGGGTTGATGGCGTTAGCATTACGAGCGGCAATTCTCTTACTACGGGCGTAGTTTTTAGGGCAGTGGAAAAGATTATTGAAATTAAGAAGATCAATATCGCTGAAGCGGAAATCGCCGTTGTTGGTGCTGCCGGTTCAATTGGCCAAGGAGTTTCGGAACTATTGATTAAAAGGGGGCTAAATGTTCTGCTTGTTGATAGAGAACAAAAAATAGCAAAACTTAAAGAAAAATTTTTTCCTCATCCAAGGTTGAGATTCGAAACAGATATTTCATCCATTAAAAAAGCGGCGGTTGCTGTCATCGCGACCTCTTCGATGGATCAACTGATAAAACCTGATTATTTAAAGAGAAATGCGATTGTTTATGATATAACTCAACCCAGAAATACGTCACCTGGCTTGCTCGCGGAAAGACCGGATATCACCATTATTGACGGTGGCCTTGTTAATGTGTCCTCAATCGATTTTGGTGTTGACATTGGAATCAAAAAATATCAAGCATACGCGTGTTTGGCCGAAACCGTACTTTTGGCGATGGATAAAAATACACACAATTACGTTGGATACACAACACCCGATTTGGCGGAAAAAATGTTGAAGTTAATGGATAAATATTCCAACCAATTCAAAATTGATATATATCAAAGTTTTGGCAAGAAGCTGGATAAAAATTTAAATCTTTGCGAATAATTTTAATCAATGAACGCGCTATTACTGCTTATTAATTCATATTCCGCATTGATTAGTGGGTTATTGATGATGATACTGGGGGTGTTTGTTTTTTGGAAAAATCCACGAAAAAAATTGAATATCATTTTTTTAATTTTTTGTGTTGCGATGTCGAATTGGCTGTTCTCGGCATACATGATGTATATCGCCAAATCCGAAACAGATATTATTTTTTGGGATAGAATGGTTTATGCCGGCGTTGTCTTTATCCCTGTTTTGATGTATCACTTCGGACTTATTTTCACTCACAGGGAAATTAAAAATAAATTCAAGCTTTTGTTTGGATATTTTTTTTCCTTTTTCTTTCTTGTCTTGAGCAGGAGCGACTACTTTATTTCCGGTTTATATTATTATGAATGGGGTTATCACACTCAGGCTAAAATTTTTCATCATATTTTTTTAGTTTTTTATTCAATTTATATTTTGCTGTTTTTGTTTGAAATTTACAGATTTTTATTTTTGAAACGTTGTAAAAAATTTGAAATTAAAACCGAAAAAGAAAATATCAAATCGGTAAAATTTTTATTTGTTGCCTTTATAATATTAAATTTAGGGGCTTATGCTTTTTTACCGGCCTACGGTTTAAACGTAAATGCCATAGGTGCTTATTGGGCGGAAATTGTTGCCGTCACAATAATCGCACTGGCCATTCTTAAATACCACCTTTTTGACGTGAGGGTTATTTTGACTGAAATACTAGTGGGATTGATGGGGATTATTTTGGCAATACAATTCTTTTTAATGCCAACAATCGGATTAAAATTTATCTCGCTATTAATTTTGATATCGTTTTCTTTTTTCGGATATTATCTTATCAAAACCACTCTTAACGAAAGCCGACGGAGGGAGGAGGCCGAGATGGTGGCAGCGAGGGAGCGGGAATTGCGCGAGGAGGCCGAGGTTTTAGCTGCGGATTTGCGGCGGTTGGACGCGGCCAAAAACCAATTTTTGCTTTCCACTCAGCACCATTTGCGTAGCCCGTTGTCGGTGATACAGGGCTATTTGAGCATGATCGGCGAGGGGAGCTATGGCAAAATTCCGGCCAAAGCCAAAGAAAAAATCAACTCTTCGCTTGAAGCTAACCAAAGATTGATTCATTTGGTGGATGAGCTTTTGGATGTGGCGCATTTTCAGATGAACAAGGGTGCGGCAGTTAAGGAGTCAACCGATGCAGTGGGGCTGATTGCCGGAGTGATTGAAGATTTGCGCGCGGTGGCGGTTGCCAAAAAATTATATCTTGACTTTGCAAAACCGCCCGCCCCGATTCCTTTTGTGCCAATTGACGCGCGGGGAATTCGCGAAGCGGTTTACAATATCGTTGACAATGCGATTAAATACACTCAAACCGGCGGCGTTAACGTATCAGTGGCGGTTGCGGGCGATAAGTTGCGCATTTCGGTGAAGGATACCGGTATCGGCATGAACGAAAAAGACCGGCAGGGGTTGTTTGGCCGTATTTTTGAACGAGGTGAAAAGGCTAAAAGCGTGAATGTTGAGGGCAAGGGTATTGGACTTTATCTGGCCGCGCAAATTATTGCCAACAACGGCGGGAATATTAGCGTTGAGTCCAAGGGATGGGGCAAAGGAAGCGAGTTTATTATTGATTTGCCGATGAAAAACAGCTAAGGCGGCTTTCATAAACAATATCCACACCATGCCCGCAGATTTGCTCCATATTTTGCTTTTCCTCGGTCGCGAAATTTTCGCCGTAGCGAGAGCTACGCCTCAAATTTCGCTTGGTCGGAAAACCAAAATCTGGAGCAAATTTGCAAGGTAATATATGGATATTGTTTATGAAAGCCGCCTAAACAAATAACGCGCCGCAAGCGTAATCGTTTGCCACAATCATCCCAGCGGCAATTTGGAGCCGTCAAGCGATGATCTGGCAATAACAAAGAGATTGGCGGAAGCCGGCAAAATCCTGGGCATTGAGCTTGCGGATCACATCATTTTAACCGCCCGCGGATTTATAAGTCTTAAAAATAAAGGAATTATATGAAAATGAAAAAAGAAATTTTGAAATGATTGGCCAAAAATTGCGTTATTTGCGGAAAAGACATTAATCCGCGAAGACTTCCGATATCTTCAGAAAAACTACAAAACTATCAAAAAAATGTTAATTATAGATTGGATACATTATCTTGTTTTTCTGTCCGGCCGTTGTGCCGGGCTTTTAATTTGGTTGAAAAATTATGGTGGAATGAGCTATAGGATGTTTCGCCCGAAAGGTAGAATAAATGAATGGTTTCTGTTAAAATTAGAATAGAAAACACGAAAAAAATAAACAAAAAACAAAATGAAAAAACTTGAAAAAATTTTCAAAGCGTTTGCCAATATCAATCGGCTCAAGATTGTGAAATATCTTTTGATCCGGCGCGATGGGGCGTCGGTAGGTATGATTAAAGATGCTGTAGGTTGTTCATATAAAGCTGTGTCAAAACATTTGGTGATTCTTTTTGCCAACGATATTGTTGATCGCGAGCAAGCTGGCTACGAAACCCATTACCGAATCGTTGATAATCCGCGGCCCGAAATTTCCGCGTTACTTAAATTGTTCAATTGATTAACTTTAGTTGTTTTTTTGCCCTCATCTTTAAGCCAGCTGGGCGAATAGGATGTTTCGCCCGAAAGGTGGAACAAATTATAACGGATGAGCGGAAATGCGATTATCCTCCGTGGCGTTGAAATATGGGGCAAAATGGGGTAGAATCCGGATATATGGAAAATATGGAAAAACAATTATCAAGGACAATGATTGCTCAAACGCCGAAGATGGCCGGGCAAACCGTGAGGCTTTGCGGCTGGGTGCAAATCGTGCGCGCCCATGGGAAGCTGATTTTTTTTGATTTGCGCGACGCAAGCGGCGTGGTTCAAATGGTGGTAACTCCCAAAGCGCCGTTTTTTGATTTGGCAAAAGAGGTGAGGAGCGAGTGGGTGGTGGAAATTTTTGGCGAGGTGAAGGCGCGCCCGGAAAATATGGTTAACGATAAAGTTGCCACCGGCGGCGTGGAAATTTTGGTGCGGGATTTGAAAGTCTTATCAAAAGCGCAGACATTGCCGATTGCAATTGACAGCGATGGTTATGAAATCGGCGAAGACAACCGCTTGAAGTATCGCTATCTTGATTTGCGCCGCCAACGATTGCAAAAAAATTTTGCTATACGACATAAAATAAATAATTTTATTCGCGATTTTCTAACTAAAAAAAAGTTTATTGAAATCGAAACGCCATATATTACCCGCTCAACTCCCGAAGGTGCGCGCGATTTTTTGGTTCCTGCGCGTTTGCAAGAAGGGCTGTTTTATGCGCTTCCTCAAAGTCCCCAGCAATACAAGCAACTTTTAATGGTTGCCGGATTTGAAAAGTATTTTCAAATTGCGCGATGTTTTCGCGACGAAGATACGCGCGGTGATCGCCAGCCCGAATTTACTCAACTTGATCTTGAAATGAGCTTTATCGACGAAGAAGAGATGATGCAACTAAACGAAGATTTGTTAATTATGTTGGTGCAGGAATTGTTCCCCGAAAAAACTATTCAGCAGATTCCTTTTCCAAGAGTTTCCTATCGGGAGGCAATGGGAAAATACGGTAGCGATCGGCCGGATATGCGCGAAGACAAAAATAATCCCAATTTGCTTGCCTTTTGCTGGGTGGTGGATTTTCCCTTTTTTGAAAAAACCGATGATGATAAGTGGACGTTTACTCATAATCCGTTTTCCGCAACCAAGCCGGAATTTATTGACGATTTGATGGGCAAAAAAAATATTGAAAAGATATTAGCGGCGCAATATGATATTGTCGCTAATGGATGGGAAATCGGCGGCGGCAGTATTCGCAATCATGATGCTATCGCGCTAAAGGCTGTGTTTGACATAATGGGGTTAAGCGAACAGAGTATTCAAAGAAATTTTGGTCATATACTTGAAGCTTTTTCTTATGGTGTTCCACCGCACGGAGGCATTGCTTGGGGGCTTGATCGTTTGGTTATGTTGTTACAACAAGAACCCAATATCAGAGAAACTATCGCTTTTCCCAAGACCGGAGATGGCCGCGATTTGATGATGAATGCGCCTTCGGAAGTGAATTCCGACCAGCTCAAAGAGTTGGGGTTGGCGATTATTAAAAAAGAAAAACCGATAAAATGATAAGGTCGTATATTCCATTGCCCCTGCCTCCCGGAAAGCGGGCGAAAAAACAAAATTCTTGCGCTAAAAGATGGTTATCTTTTTTTGGCGCGGCGGTTTCGGCTTGCGCGCTGTGTTTGACGATTAATAGCGGTCAAGCGCGATTTGAAAATTATTTATACGCGCAAATATCTCAGCCGATGAGCGATATTGTTTTAGTTATTCCCAAAAAGGTTGTAAAGCAAAATTTGCGATTGGATGCCAAGGCTGCTTTATTATTGCGTGTTGGCGCGTCCGGCCGGGAAAATATAATTTTTAAAAAAAATACCGATGAAATTTTTCCTATCGCGTCGCTCACAAAGCTGATGGCCGCCGCGGTAATTTTTGGAAATCCTCAAATTTATGATTTTGAAAAAACAACAACAATCAGCCAAAAAGCCGCTGTTCAAGATGACGTGCCGGTTTTTGGCAATTTGTTGGAAGGGGAAAATTACACCATCAGTCAATTGGTTCATTTGATGCTTTTTTATTCCAGCAACGACGCGGCATACGCGCTTGCCGAATTTATGGGTATTGATGAGTTTGTTACCGCGATGAACCAAAAGGCTGTTCAGATCGGACTTGAAAAGACTTTGTTTTATAATGCCACCGGCTTGGATATTGAGAGCGGTTTGTGCAATCATTCAAGCGCGGCTGATTTGCTGGCGTTGACGCGCCATATTCTTGAAGTTTATCCGGATATTTTTTCAACAACAATAACGTCCGGACCTTATCGCACGGAAAACGGGATTTTTAGCATCAATCTTTGGGACGGCCAAACTTTGGCTGGCGGAAAAACCGGATATACCCAAAAAGCCGGCGGATGTATGATTATGGTTATTGCTAACGATTCCGGAAGTTATTATATCAATATTTTATTGGGGTCGGCCTCGTCGGAAGCGCGCGTGGTTGAAATGCAAAAGTTGGTGAATTTTGCCAACAATCATAATTGATATGACATTATTCACTTTTAACATCATCAGAATGTTGATTTTTACCGCGATAACTTCAATAATCGCGTTTTTGTCCGCTCCGCGTCTGATTGCGTTTCTCAACCGTGTTAAATTTTGGAAAAAAAATGCGCGCCGGAAAACAATTACCGGAGAAGAAGCAACGGTGTTTCATTCACTTCATAAGGAGCGGGAAACAACAGTGCCGCGCGGCGGCGGATTGTTGATTTGGATTTCGGTGTTGTTGTTAACTTTTTTTGTTTGGGGAATTACCAATATTCCTGTCCAATTTTGGGAAAACCTGGGAGTTGTGCATCCATGGTGGTTTGTCTTGCTTGATTTTTTATCCCGGCGCGAGGTTTGGTTGCCTCTTTTCGCGCTGGTTGTGGGGTCGCTGGTCGGCTTGTTTGACGATATCATCACAATTTATGGCGGCGGGAAATATGTGGGAGGGGGAATCAGCTTCAAGCGCCGGCTGGCGGTGGTGGCGGTGATCGGATTGGTGGGCGGCTGGTGGTTTTATGAAAAATTGGGATATCAAACAATGCATATTCCGCTGTGGGGGAATTTTCCGGAAGGAATTGATGTTTTCATCGGCTGGTATTATGTTCCGTTTTTTATGTTGGTGATGCTGGCGTCGTGGGCAGGGGGAGTGATTGATGGATTGGACGGCCTTGCCGGCGGCGCGTTCGTTTCAATTTTCGCCGCGTTTTCACTGATCGCTTTTTCACAGGGTAAGGCGGATTTGGCGACATTTTGCGCGATTATTTGCGGCGCGCTGTTTTCGTTTTTGTGGTTCAACATTCCGCCGGCAAAATTTTACATGGGAGAGACTGGTGTTTTGGGGCTAACTTCGGCAATGGCGGTGGTGGCGTTTTTGACCGATTCGGTGGTGGTTTTGCCCATTATCGCGGGCTTGTTGGTGATAGATGCCGGATCGGTGATCGTTCAGCTTTTCTATAAAAAAATGTTCGGCAAAAAACTTTGGCTTTCCACGCCAATCCATCATCATTTTGAGGCCATCGGTTGGCCGGCGCATAGCGTGACGATGCGGTTTTGGATTTTGGGCATAATCTTTGCCGCGGTGGGCGTGGCAATCCGCCTGATGGGCTGATATATGAAACTAAAAGAGTTGCAAAAAAAATATCCGGAGTTTGTTTATGAAAGTTTTGACTGGAAAATTGCGGGCGGCGATTTGGCCGCGAGTTTTTGTTTTGCCATGGGGGATATGAAATTCAATCCCAAAATTATTATCCGCGGGATTGATGCGGCGAGAATTGAAAAAATAGGGGAGGAAGCAATAACAAATTTTGTTTTCAATATGGGTTTGGCCGAGATCCCCAGTTATTGGAAAGCCGCGTGTTGTCCCAAAATCATTATCAAAGCCGGCTATCTGGACAAAACGCAGATAAAATTCTGGCAAAACTTGATTGCCAAAGGTATGGCGCAGTTTTTCTATGAAAACCGGTTGCCCTTTATCGCGCCGGATTGGCAAATAAATTTTCCAAAACCAAAAAAACATCCAAATCCCTTTGCGACGAGATTGGAGAATCGGGCTTTGGTGCCCATGGGGGGTGGCAAAGACTCGTTGGTGACGCTGGAATTGTTGCGGCGGGCGGGTGAAGAACTCCTTCTGTTTGCTCTCAACCCAAATGAGCCGTTAAAAGAAGTTTGCCGTGTCGCCAAGGGCACGGCAATTGCCGTGGAAAGAACGATAGATTCTCAACTGGTGCTGTTGGCGCAAAAAGGATTTTTAAACGGCCACACGCCGTTTTCCGCGGTCCTGGCAATATATTCCGCGGCATTGGCGGCTGTGTTTGATTGCGGTTATGTTGCCATTTCGCAGGAAAGAAGCTCAAGCGAGGGCAATATAAAATATCTGGATCAAGACGTGAACCATCAATACTCCAAATCATTTGATTTTGAAAACAAATTTCGCAAATATTGCAAAAAATATCTGGCAAAAAACATTAATTTTTTCAGTTTTTTGCGCCCGCTCCACGAAACACAAATCGCGATGCTGTTTTCGCGCCATCCAAAATATTTTCCCCATTTTATAAGTTGCAACAAACCGTTTACGATTAAAAACCGGCAAAAAAAAATTGTCGGTTGGTGCGGTGAGTGCCCGAAATGTCTTTCGGTATTTGCGATGCTTTATCCGTTTGTTAGTAAAAGAGAAATTAGAAAGATTTTTGAAAAGAATCTTTTTGAAGACAAGGACTTGATTCCCCTGATGCGCGAACTGTTGGGCGTGGCGGCCTGCAAGCCGTTTGAGTGCGTGGGCACGTTTGAGGAAACCCGTGTTGCGTTTTATTTGTCATTAAAAGCTGTGAAAGGGGAGAATGCAAACAATCTGCCGGTTTTGCTAGAGGTTTTTGAAAAAGAATTTTTGCCAAAATACGGCAGCATGGAAAAGCAAAGCCAAAAAATATTATCATCGTGGAACAACCGCCACAATCTTCCCAAAAATCTTGAAAATAATCTCAAATCCGCCCTTCAAACCGCCCTTCGCCGTGGGTAACTACTTACTGGGTATATGAAAAATTTTAAAAATAAGCTTAAATTGCAATTTTTGAAACGACATTTTTCGCAAATTCTTTAATGTTTTTATGAGGATAAATTTACGGGTGTGGATAACTGGATTTGACATATTATTATCAGGGTATAAAATTAAATTGTGAGAGAAGGAAACAAAGGCGGGAAGGAAAGAACATTTCAAACAGAAGGTTTTTAAAATGATTTTTTCAAAAGCGAAAATTCTTTTGAACAGAGTAGAATCATTTTTGAAACTGCCTCTTTATCAAGGGCGGTTCATCCGCTCCGCAAAAACAGGAGAGCTCTGAGGAACGCTTTCGTTAATCGTTTCCGATTCGTTGATCGGGACCGGCTAAGGGAAGCGGATCCCACCTCTCCTTTTTACTTTTGCGCTTGCTTTTAAGGCGCGTTTTTTTATGCTAAAATTTCCAATATGGCAGATTGCGATAATAAAAAAATATTGATTTTGGGGATGGCCCGGGAAGGCGTTGACAGTTTGCGCTATTTTTTGAAAAAATATCCCTCTGCTCAAATTGGTGCCGCGGATCGTCTGGAATTGACCGAACTGAATGAACCGGCGCGGGAGCTTTTGGCGCGAAATTCCCAAGTTTGTTTTTTTGGCGGCGATGATTATTTGTCGGCAATTGATGATTATGATCTGATTGTGAAGTCGCCGGGCGTGCCGATTCATTTGCTCGAAATTGAAGCGGCATATCGGCAAGGGAAAATCACTTCTCAAACAGAGATATTTTTTGAAAAATGCCCGGGGATGATTATCGGCGTCACCGGGACCAAAGGCAAAAGCACCACTGCGTCAATAATTTATGAAATTCTCAAAAAATCCGGCAGAAATGTTTTTCTTTTGGGCAATATCGGCCAGCCCTTGCTTTCATATCTTGACACTGGGGGCAAAGAAACATTTTTTGTTTGCGAGCTTTCGGCGCATCAGCTTTATAATTTAAACAAAAGTCCGCACGTTGCCGTGCTTCTGAATATATATCCGGAGCATCTGGATTATTATGCCAATTATGACGAATATATTCGCGCTAAAGCGAATATAGCTATCCATCAATCAAAAAAGGATTATTTAATATATAATTCCACTAATCCTGAAGCCAAAGAGATTGCGGAAAAATCGGCGGCCAAAAAAATTGCTTTCAACGAATATCAATGGGATTTTGCTAAAAAAACAAATTTAATCGGCGATTTTAATTTGGAAAATGCCAAGATTGGCGCGATTGTTGGCCGTTTGCTGGGTGTTTCGAATGAAACCGTAAACGCGGCGATTTCGGAATTCAAACCGCTGGCCAATCGGCTGGAATTTGTCGGCAGTTTTTCCGGCATTAATTGTTATAACGACTCGTTGTCCACGATTCAGGAAAGCGCGGTGGCGGCAATTCGCGGGTTGGGAAACGCGGTTTCAACTTTGATTGCGGGGGGTTTTGATCGGGGACAGCCGTTTGATAAGCTTGCCGTTGTGATTTTGGATAGCAACGTTAAAACATTGATCCTGTTTCCGGTGACCGGCGATAGAATTTGGGAAGAAGTTAAAAATCAGGCGGCAATCGCGAATAAAAATGAGCGTTTATTGAAATTGAAACATTATTTTGTTGAAACGATGGAAGAGGCGGTCAATTTCGTTTTTTCAGAAACCAAAAAGGGGGAAATTTGTTTGCTTTCCGCGGCTTCGGCGAGTTTCGGTCAATTTGCCGATTATGCCGACCGTGGCAATCGTTTTAAAGAATGCCTCGCGAAGAAGGCATCCGCCAAGCTAAAATGATACAACAAAATCAAGCAAAAAGTCCGGATTTCGTTTTGTTGGCGGTTTGCGCGATCGCGCTGGTTTTGGGCGCAATGATTTTGTCCAGCGCTTCGGCAATGCTGGCGCTGGCAAAATATCATGATAGCTATTATTTAATCCGCCATCAGTTGGTTTTGGGGATTTTGCCGGGGCTGGCCGCGGGTTTTTTGGCTTACAAAATTCCGCTTGGCATAACGCGCAAGTTCGCGCCATTTTTGCTTCTGCTCTCAATCGTGCTTTTGATTTTGGTTTTTGTTCCGAAACTGGGGTTTTCCGCCGGTGGCGCGCAAAGATGGATTCATCTGGGGATAGCAACAATCCAGCCTTCGGAGATATTGAAGCCGGTCTTCATTGTTTATTTGGCCAGCTGGCTGGCTTCACGGATTGACGGCGCGGCAAAGGCCGCGAAAAATTTAAAACAAGAATTTCAAAACACGCTGTCGGCTTTTGCCTTGGTGGTTGCTTTGGTAGGGCTCTTGCTTCTAAAACAACCCGATTTGAGCACTTTTGGCATCATCACTCTCACGGTTTGCGCGATGTATTTTTTGGCCGGCACTCCATTCAAACACACTCTTTTAATTATTTTTGCCGGGATTTTGGCGTTGGCGGCCTTGGTTTTTTTCGCGCCTTATCGGGCTGAACGGCTTGCTTCGTGGATGTCCCCCGAAGTGGACCCGCTGGGAAAGGGGTTTCAATCCAGCCAAGCATTGATCAGTGTTGGTTCCGGTGGGGTTTTTGGCCAGGGGTTTGGGGCTTCATCCGAGAAATACGCTTCATTACCCGAACTCATCGGTGATTCCATCTTTGCGCCCTATGCAAACGAATTGGGATTTGCGGGAAGCGCGGCGCTTGTGGTGATTCTTATGGTTTTTGCTTGGCGCGGTTTTTTGATTGCTCGTAAAGCCCGCCAAAAATTTGAATATTTGGCGGCTTGCGGCATCACTTTTTGGATTGTTGCGCAGGGGATAGTCAATATCGCGTCTACCACGGGGATTATTCCGCTAAGCGGTATTCCTTTGCCTTTTATCAGTTATGGTGGAACTGCGATTATTGCGGAATTGGCCGCAGTCGGGTTATTGTTGAATATCTCGCGCCGGACGCGCGCCGCCGATGCCGGGGTTTTAAAATAGCGGCAAATATTCTATACTTCTCTCAAGGGTGTCCATCTTTAATTTTTTATTTAAAACCAATGAAAATACTTTTTACCGGCGGCGGCACGGGCGGGCATATCTATCCGATTTTAGCCGTTGTGCGTGAATTGCGGAAAAAATATGGCGCTGGCATCAATCTTTCTTATTTGGGCCCGAAAGATAATTTTTGCAAGGTGGTGCTGGCTAAAGAGCATGTAAAAACGCACACGATTATTGCGGGCAAATTAAGGCGTTATGCCGATTTGCTGGCGGTGATGCAAAATATTATTGATATGGTCGTAAAGATCCCGCTGGGGGTTTTACAATCATTTTTTTTACTTTTTTTTATTAATCCGGACGCGGTTTTTTCAAAAGGGGGATATGGCTCGTTCCCTGTTGCGATTGCCGCTTGGGTGTTGCGGATTCCGATATTTTTGCAAGAATCCGACATTATGGCGGGATTGGCGGTAAGGAAAACCGCGCGTTACGCGACGGCGATTTTTGTTTCATTTCCCAACACGGAAGGTTTTTCGGGGCGCAAAACTATCTTGATGGGAAATCCGGTGCGCGCCGAAATGATGAGCGGTTCAAAACAAGAAGCGGCGAAGGAATTGGGGCTTAAAGGCGGCCGACCGACCATTTTAATTATCGGCGGGTCGCAGGGCGCTCAAAGAATTAACGATAAAATATTGGATGCAATGCCGGATTTGCTCAGAGCTTATGAAATTATTCATATTGTGGGGCAGCGCAACATTGATCAAATCAACAAAGAAGCCAAAATTATGGTTCAAGACGGGGTTTTGGAATATTATCATCCACTGGGTTTTGCCGGCGAAAAGATAATGGCGGATATTTATGCTGTTGCCGATTTGATTGTGAGCCGTGCCGGATCGGGCAGTATTTTTGAAATCGCGGCGGTGAAAAAACCAAGCATTTTGATACCCTTGCCTGAATCGGCGCAAAATCATCAAGTTAAAAACGCTTACACTTATGCCCAAACCGGCGCGGCGCTGGTGATGGAAGAAGAAAATTTCACAAACCATCTTTTTTTGGAAAAAATACGCGATTTGCTTGCCACGCCTGAAACATTGCAAGCAATGGCGGAGGCCGCATCGCAATTCGCGCGGCCGCTTGCCGGTCAAGCGATCGCCGATTATATTGTTGAGTATGCTTCAAAATAAATATGAATGACAATAATTCAGAAACAACGGCGAGCAAGGTGCGAGTGAGAATCCCGCCGTCGCCGACCGGCTATATGCATATCGGCACTTTGCGGATGGCGCTTTTTAATTATATTTTTGCGAAACAAAACGGGGGCGAGATTGTTTTGCGCATGGAAGATACCGACAAAGAGCGATCAAAAAAGGAGTTTGCCGATGATATTATTGATGGGTTAAAATGGCTTGGTTTCACTTGGGACGAGGGCCCTTTTTATCAAACGCAAAGAGAGGATTTTTATCGGAATTATTTGCAAAAACTTATTGATGGAAATAAAGCATATTATTGCTTTTGTTCCGCGGATGAACTTGAAGCGCAGAGGCAATACCAAATGTCGCGCGGCGAAGCGCCGGTTTATTCGGGTAAATGCGCGCGGCTTTCAAAAAAAGAAGCGCAAGATTTGGCCGCGTCCGGGAAGAAGTATGTAATCAGATTTCGCGCCGAATCAAAGAAAATAAAATTCAATGACTTGGTGCGGGGCGATATTGAATTTGACACCGGACTTATCGGCGATTTTGTTATTGCCAAAGGTATGGATGCCGCGCTTTATAATTTCACGGTCGCGGTGGATGATTTTGAAATGGGAATTACTCATGTGATTCGCGGCGAGGACCATATTTCAAACACCCCCAAACAGATTCTTATTCAGGAGGCATTGGGGTTGTCGCGGCCTGTTTATGCTCATTTGCCGATAATAATGGGCGCCGACAGAAGCAAGCTTTCCAAGCGTCATGGCGCGGTGGGGGTTACCGAATACCGCCGCCAGGGGTATCTGGCCGAAGCTCTAATCAATTTCACCGCGTTTTTGGGATGGAATCCGGGAACAGAAAAAGAAATTTATTCAATAGAAGAATTGATCCGCGATTTTTCAATGGATAAGGTTCAAAAAGGGGGAGCGGTGTTTAACTCCGTCCGGCTTGATTATATCAATGGCTTGTACATCCGCCAGAAATCTTCCGAAGATTTGGCGCGCCTTTGCTTACCGTATTTTATTGAAGCCGATTATGTTGTTGAAGAAAAGGAAAACGACGCGGTAATTTATAAAAATCCGCAAACGGGGGAGCGTGTTAATTTTGATTTTTTTAGGAAAATTGTTTCATATCAACAATCGCGGATTAAAAAACTTTCCGAAATAGTTGAATTTTCAAAATATTTTTTTGACAAACAATTGGCATATGAAAAAGATTTATTGAAATGGAAAGAGGTGTCTTCCAGCGAAACGAAATTAGCTCTTGACAAATTGACAGATATATTGTCAAAAATAAAAACGGGGGATTGGGGCCGCCAAAATTTGGAGCAAGCGGTGTTGCCTGAAATTACTCAATTCAACATATCGCGCGGTTTGCCCGAAAAAGACCGCGGTTATTTATTGTGGCCGTTGCGAGTGGCGCTTTGCGGGCAAAAGATGTCCATCGGGCCGTTTGAAATGGCTGATGTTTTGGGAAAAGAAAAAACCTTGCAAAGGATTGCCGCCGCGATTGAAATTATAAATGGTTTATGTGCGCCAACTTTATTCAATCAATAACTTTTGGAGTCTTCAAATTGATATTGCTGGCGGCTTTGATATTGCTGGGCGTTGTTTTTTTGCCTGAAACCGTGGTGGATGAAATTCGGCGGGGCGTTAATGTTGTCAATGTGTATTTGTCAAAAACCGCTCAAGAGCGGGTGCCGGGGATCAAAGAAGATTTTGCGCGCCAAGCCGGCGAAACAAAGGAGGACGCGCAAAATTTATATCAGAAGACGCAGGAAAAGTACTGGCCGCAATTTAAAGACTGGTTCGTTGGAAAATTTATTTATTAGCGGGGTTTTTGCCGGCGCGGGGATTGAATGTTGTCCTGTTTGATGCGCGATAATATAAACGTTGCACAATGTTGGTTAATCAACGTTTTTTATCAATTTTAGCCGAATTTGGGTTTTCAGCCCGAATTTGCCTGTTTTGACGACACTCTTCACTTTTGATTTCGGGGGGAGGGCTCTTTTGCGGCCATCGCCGCGGATGTTTGCGAAGTTTTATTAAATTATTTTTTGAAATTTTTATAATTATTTTTTGAAATTTTATTTTTTTTGCTTTAATTCCATTTGAATGTAATAACTGTTTCCCTATTTAATTCCAATGAAAAATTCAACCAAAACCATAATCGGCCATATCCCCGACTTTCTTGACTATTGCGAGATTGAAAAAGGGCTTTCGGAAAACACTCAGATAAACTACCGCCGCTATTTGCAAAGATTCATTGATTGGCTCAAAGATCACCAAAAAGCGCAAATTTTGCCTTGTGAGCTCACCGGAGACGATATTTGGGCCTATCGTGTCCATCTGAGCCGTTTTATTGACCCTCAGGGGCATAGTTTGTCAAAAGCCACACAAAACTACTACCTGATCGCTTTGCGCGCCTTATTGGGCTATTTTACGGCAAAAGACATAAATTGTTTGCCTGCCGACAAAATAGTTTTGCCGCGCGATGCCAAAAAAGGAAAAACTGTCAAATTTCTAAATTTGGAACAAGTAGAAAAGCTTTTGCTGGCGCCTGATGTTGCCGCCGACGCTGGAGTTCGCGACCGCGCGATCATGGAAACACTTTTTTCTACCGGCCTGCGGATTGCCGAATTAGTTAGCCTCAATCGCGAGCAATTCGCGAATTTGCAGGAAAACAAAGAATTGGAACTGGGCATTATCGGCAAAGGAAAGCATCCCCGCACGGTTTATTTTTCAAATCGCGCGCTGGAATGGATCAAAAAATACATCAAAATCCGCGACAGCTTTTGCGAAAAAGATGAAAAGGCGCTGTTTGTTAATTTTCGTTCGCGCAAGGACGCGCCGAAGCGCCTCACCCCTTATTCCATTGAACGGCTGGTGAAAAAATATGTGATTATTTCGGGCGTGCCGCTTTTTACCACGCCGCACACTTTGCGCCACTCCATGGCAACGGATCTTTTGGCACAAGGCGCGGATTTGCGCGCCATCCAGGAATTTTTGGGCCATCGCAGCATTATGACAACACAAATATATACTCACGTGACCAATAAGCGCTTGCGCGACATTCATCGCCAATTCCACAGTGGCCGAAAAATGAAAAATAGCAATTAGAAAACAAAAAAATTCGCCTCAATTGAGGCGGATTTTGAATCATGGTAAACGTTGCACAATATTTATTTTAAAATTTCACCGGAATTATCAGTTGGTTGTCATGCTCCGGCAAACCTGAGGGATTATCCTTCCGCAAAATCAAAAAACCGGCGGGCGTTTCCGGCGCGTTAAATTCAATCGCGGCGGAAAACGGCACAAAATCTTCAGTCATCCAATCTTCCTGGGCTTGCGCGATGCCTTGCCCGATTTTGCTGTTGTTTCCGTCCAACAATTCCACCGGAAAAGAAGCCTCAAAAAACCAGTTTCCGCGGGCTTGGCCGGAAATTTCCAACGGGCTGGTGATTTTTTGATTTGGCCGCGGTGAATCAATTCTTATCAAGTCGGTCAATTCCAGTTCGTTGCCGATATCTTCGGTGAAGTGTTTGCCGTCGGGCGTGTTGCATTGCCGCGGATACGATTCCATCACCGGATATCCGGCGGTAACGCACTCCGCAAAATTAGTAATATTGCCATTGTTGATTATCGGTTTGTTGGTATTTTCTTTAAAGATAAAAAAATAAAGGATGGTAATAATCAAAACTCCGACTGATAAAAAAAGAATAATATTTTTTGTATTCATAAATCTTAAATCTTCTTTCTGTTTTCATGCATTGGCTTTGATCTCAATCACGTCGCCGTCTTGGACGATGTAATCCTTGCCCACGGTGGCAATGAGGCCTTTCTCGCGCGCTTGAACAAATCCGCCGGCATCAAGCAAGGTTTGCCAGTTGATCACTTCAGCGCGGATGAATTTTTTTTCAAAGTCCGTGTGGATCGCGCCGCCGGCTTGAGGGGCGGTGCTCCCCCGCTTGATCGTCCATGCGCGGGTTTCATCGGGTCCGGTGGTGAAAAAAGTTATTAAATTCAAAAGTTCGTAGGATTTTTTAATCAGCATTTCCAAATTTTTTCCCGACGGCAAATCAAAATCTTTTTTTTCTTGATCGGTCAACCCCTCTCCTTCGCTTTCACCCAGAATATCGATGACAATGTGTGGCAATTTTTTCTCCGCAAAAATTTTTGCGGCGCTTTCCCCTATCTCATCTTTTTTGCCGTTTAGAACATAGAGGCGGGGTTTCATGGTGAGCAGCTGCAAGCGGTTGATAATCTTTGTTTCTTCATCGGCGAAATCAATTTCGGATAAAATTTTTCCTTCTTCCAACAGCGGTTTGACTTTTTGCAAAATTGCCATCTCCTCTTTGGCGCCGGGTTTGCCTCCGCGCACTTCGCCCTCCAATGATTCCAGACGCTTGGCCGCGGTTTCCATGTCTTTTAACGCCAGTTCGGTGTCCAAAATTTCTTTGTCGCGCCACGGGTCAATCGACTCTTGAGTGTTGACTATCTTTTCGTTTTCAAAGGCGCGCAAGATGTATAGTATTGCGTCGGTTTCGCGGATATTTTGCAAAAATTTGTTGCCCAACCCTTCGCCGGTTGACGCGCCCTTCACCAATCCGGCGATATCCACAAATTCCACCGTGGCAAAAATTTTTTTTGCTGATTTGGTCAATTCTGCCAGCTTGTCCACGCGCTCATCGGCAACCGGTACCATGCCGATGTTCGGTTCAATGGTGCAAAAAGGGTAATTGGCACATTCGGCCTGTTTTTTGGTGATGGTTTTAAAAAGTGTGGATTTGCCCACATTGGGCAACCCCACGATTCCAACATGTAAACTCATAATAGATTAAACATTAAACTTTGAACGTTGAAAATTGCCACCCTTGGCGAGTCTCGCTTTTGGCGGGAACTTTGACATTCTGATTATTGCCCGATTCGCATTAATTTTCAAGCTGCCTTGGCTCTATTTAAAAATCTGCGGGGGTCTGACCTCCGCAATAGTATCAACTTATCATAGACAATATACGTAAATAAATACGATTTAAATACGATTTAAATACGATTTTAATCGTATTTGAATATATACATTGCTTGATAATTCGCGTTTGTCGGGAGATGGGCGAACGATTCAATGTCGCGGGCTATTCGATGCCGTTGGCGTTCAAATAATCCAGATACTTTTCGATATCCGCGGCGGTTAGCTTGACGGTGTTATCTATTATATAACCGGAGTTCAAAATCCTGTTCTTTCCCTTGCCGGTCTTGATCCTCAATTCACTATCATTATTTTTTGTTGCTATGAATGCCGGGCAGGAGCCACAATCCAATCCGCATATCGCCATGTTTTTATTATTTGCCATATAATTATGAATTATTTTTGATGGTAAACCAAGCCGAATTTTTTCAGATCTTGGTCAATTTTTTCAAAGTTTTTTTCGATAAATTTTTCTGTTTTTGGATATGGCCGGTTTTTTCTGGAATCGTAAACCATATTATATTCTCCTTTGTTTAACACTTTGCGAAGATAACGCATTGTATTAAAACAAACCACGAATTCTATCCAAAAAATTTTTTCTTTGTCATATTTATGGTAATCAAAAACATCCCCCTGCCGCCGATATTTTGCTTTGATATGGGTAAACGCTTTATTCCAAACATCTGCATCAAGCGACAGCGTGAACCAGTGGAATTGTTCATGGACAAAAATTTCAAAAAGAATCACTTCCGGCTTATCGAAGTTTTTAATCCAATTCCAAGCACCGATGGTTAATATCGGATTGGAATGCGGTATTACTTCTTTTTCAGCCAAGACTTTATCCGTAAAAATCGGATAAGGGTATTTTGCCAGTGCTTTCTCCAAAAATTCTTTTACCTCTACTTCCTTGGGTAAATTATTTTTTGTTTCAACGGTAACCATGTCAACTTAATATACTAAAAAACCAAAACAAATAATTTTCTTATTCATGGCGGTTTATTAGATGATTTCGCAATTTTTGGTTAAAATGCCGTTATTTTTTTCAATCCAGCAGATATCAACGCGGCGTTTCAGGATGCCGATGAAAACTCCCAAATCATAACCAAGGTTGTCGCCCACCGCGCCTTCCAATTTTTGAATGTCGGCGGCGGCTTTTTGGCTGCCTTTGCCGCTTTTTTTGATTTCAAAAATTATGCAATTATCTTGACTCAATCTTTTATGGATAATAATATCCGGCCGGATTTTGTTTGCGAGGCCGGCTTTTTTTGTGCCCGATAAATTTTGGCTGTATTCGCAATCAACGTTTAGTCCGGGAAACAAATTTCCCAAATACACCGCGATCCGATGGCTGATCGTTGGCTCGTAAACATTAACCTTCAGAAGGGCGGCGTGGTCAAGCGCTTTGAATTCCCGCACCGCTTCCCGAATTTTTTCTTTGGTGTTTTCAGTTTGGATCATATTTTTTATAATTTAAATTCCAAAAGGGTCTAACCTTCCGGATACTTTTGTTGCTTCTTCAATTTATTTTTACCTCCTTTCGCTTTATTTTTCAATCAAAAAATTTAAAACAAATCTGCCATAGGTTCAACTCATGGCAGATTAGCAAAAACGCGGCGTTAATTTTGAGTTTGGAGGAAGATTTTGAAAGGAATTGTTGCGCGGGGAGAGGTTCACAATTTTTTGATAAACGAGTCCATTGGCGTTGATTGTTTCAATAATTTGCGTTTCATTTCGCGATATCTGTTTATCATTCCATTGTCGGCGATTTGTATGTCGCCGGTGAATTGGTTGTTTTTGTTGTAGTTGAAAATCAGCAATCGCTCATCGTCAAAAAGCCAAAAATCTTTGGCCTCAAATCCGGATTCGCTAACGGCTCTTTGATATTCATCTTCGTCCAAGAAAAATATTTGCTCGCCGTTTTTAACGGAAAATTCCTGCCATGAGTCAATTTCGTATTTGATATAATCCGGCAATTGTTTCGGAACAACCCTTATTCGCTGGACGGCGATTCCTTTTGTTTGCGCGCTTTTTAACGATTTTATCCATTTTTGCCATTCTTTTCCCCGTTTGTATCCAAGATCTTTTTCTTTCCATTTTTCAAAACTTTCCCAGTCCCCCGGAATGCAATATATCTCCCGCCCTTCAAGGCGGAAAATATTTTCTTTCGCGTTTTTCCAATTTTTGTCAAAATTATTCATATCTAAATTGATTAATTGTTTTGAAAAATGAAGGTTATTTGCGAAAAGAGGCGCCAAACGCGCCCGCTTTAGATAAGCTCTGTTTTCAGACTAACCTTTTTTTGGCAAAAAATCAAATGGATAGCTCTTTTTTTCGGCAAAAAACAAGAAAGAGCAGTTTTATTTATTCGATAATTCTGTGTTGTTCGGGCGTCCAAGCCGGCGCGCAAGGCATAAACATTTTCATATTTCCCTGCCAATAGAATTTTTCGTTAGGCTGTATTAATATCAAATCGCCTTCGGCAATCAAATATTCCTTGTTTTTAACCACAATCTTGCCGGAGCCGGAAATCACATAGCCCATTTCTTTGCAAATTTCATTAACGGCAAAACCATTTTTTGGATACCTTCCCGATAATTCAATTATCGCGCCATTGATATCGCTATCGTTCATTGGATATTCAAACGCGGTGCAACAATCGCTGTTTTTGAATTTTTTCCTTTGCGTTTTGCCAACTATTTGCATATTTTAAGATTATTGTTTTTGTGCGCGCAAATCAATAATTGTGCCGCAGGGCTTGCCTTCCAGCGCGTCTTTGAAGTGTTTGATGTCCACGATTTGGCAGACGATGCCGGTTTGAGCGGCGCTAATTAGTTCAACGTATTTTTGCTTCATTCCTCCGGTGACATCGGCGGCGGTGCTTCCCGAAAGGCATTTTTCAATTTCTTTGTAATTGTCTGCGTTGATTTTGGATATGAGCCGTGCGTTTTTTTTGGTTTTGGGATTGGTGGTGAATATTCCTTCAACATCGCTCACTTCAATGATTCTTTTTGCGCCTATTTTTTTGGCCAGATAAGGGGTGATTTGATCGCCGGAAAGAATTGCCGATCCCCACGCCCTGTCATAAGCCGGCACGCCATAACCCACGGGAACCATTTTCAGCCGCAAAAGGCCGGTTATTGTTTCGGTTTCCATTGAAACCAGCCTTCCCCGTTCCAGAACCGCATGGCTTGATACTTGCGCCGGGAATGCCGGGATTCCTTTTTTAATCAATTTTTCACATACCGCGCAATTCAATTCGTTTTGCAGTTTTTGGGTTTTGGCGAAAGCCAATATCTGATCCTGGCTGATAACGCTTTTGTCAATGCCGGTTTTTTTAACTATCGGATGCCCAAACGATCCGACTCCATGAACCAAAACATAGGGCTGCTGAAATTTTTGGAGCAGGTCGCCGATTTTTCCGATGTTGCCGGCGTTGATCTTCGGTTTGTCGCTTTCCTTTTTTGTGATCACCGATCCGCCGATTTTGATGATAGTTATGTCCATATTGATTATTTTCCAAATCGCCGCTGGCGCCGGCCGTATTTGATTAAAATTTGATTGAAATCTTCCGGGGTGAAATCCGGCAGATATTTTTTAACGAAAAAAAGTTCGGCATAGGTTGCTTGCCAGGCCAAAAATCCCGAAAGCCGCTGTTCTCCGCCGGTGCGGATTATCAAATCAATGTCCGGAAGCCAAAGGTTTTCCGAAACCGTTTGCTCGTTGATATCTTGCGGTTTGATGTTTTTTTCAATGATTTTTTTAATTCCTTGTACGATTTCGTCGCGTCCGCCATAACTTAGAGCCATGTTAAATATCATTCCGGAATTGTTCGCGGTTTCTTGTTCGGCTTTTGTGATAACTTTTTGAAATGATTTTGGCACTTTCCATTTTTGTCCAACGACGCGAATTTTAACATTTTTATCCTTGTATCTCTTTAACGAATCATTGAGCCATTTTTCGAAAAGATTCATCAAATAGTTGATTTCTTTTTCGGATCTGTTCCAATTCTCGGTTGAGAATGCCCATGCAGTAAATTCCTTTATGCCTATGTTGTAAGCGGCTTGAAGTATGTTTTTCCCGGCTTCACATCCCTGGCGATGCCCTTCAAACGACGGCAATCCTTTTTCGCGCGCCCAGCGCCGGTTACCGTCGGTGATCAGGCCGACATGGCGCGGCAAATTAGGTTGTTTTTCCATTCTTTTTGAATTTTAGCAGATAGTCGCTGTCCAGATTCACGTTTTGCGGGATTAGCCACGGGAAATGAAATCCAGCGGTATAGGCGCAAAATTTTGCCATCTTTCCGGTGAGCAAGCGCAAATTAAAAAAGCGCAAGGCGTCTTTCCTGTATTTTAGAAAATTTGGGAAATTTTGCAAGAGAATGCCGGCTTGTGTTAAATTCCAAACCACGCCGCCGCCCGACCATGGCTTGGTTAATCCGCTGGCATCGCCGCACAAAGTGATATTTTCGTCTTTGGGCAAAACGAGTCCTTGCGGGATAATCGCGGATTTCAAATTATGAAGTTTGATGTTTTTTTCTGCGACAAATTCATTGAATAATTTTGGCGCTACATTCGGTTTTTCCATAATTCCCCATTCAACGTCTTGCCCGCGTGGAATTTGCCACAAAAATCCGTTTTTTGTTGCCCAAGTTTGGACAAAATCCGAATCGTCTTGTTTTTTCTCAAACCCCTGTATTCCCAACCAAAACCTTGGATTCTCGCCTCTGCCAGTTGATTTTGCGTGGGTCGGACCCACGCAATCCCCGCAAAGATAATCGCGCACGGTTGAAAGAGCGCCGTCGCAACCGATTATGCGATCATATTCGGACGATAATTTTTCCAGTTTTGCAAAATCAATGTTTTGGTCAACGCGGATATCTGCGCCGGCTTGGGTTGCCAGCGCGGCGGCCAACAGATCCAATTGGGAGTGTTCCATCACAAAAAAAGGCTGGGCGAAACGCAACTTTACCGTTTTTTTTGGAAAATTGATGGCGCACGAATTGATCTGGTTTGTTGCCAAACCGCGGGCTTCGGGAATAAAATCAAAGAGCCGCGCGGAAAACAATCCCGAACAGCAAAGTTTTCCAATGGTTTTATTTTTTTCAAAAACCATCACCGAATGTTTTCTTTCCGCAAGATTTTTTGCCAGATACAGGCCGCAGACCCCGGCCCCCACAATCGCAATTTTCATATAAAGGATTTTAACTTTGGTTTTGACAAAAAGCAAGATTTGCGCTATAAATGGAGTGTTGTTTGAAAAAATAAGTTTGGGAAAATAAACATTAAATTCAAGATGCAATTTGCCAAGGTAGCGCCTCTGCTTCGCTAACGCTTCGCCGAGGAACGACCTTTAAAATGCAAAATACAAATACAAAATTATGGCAAAGACAAAAAATACCGGCGGAACAAAGTTGGGCCGCGATTCAAATCCGAAATTTTTGGGCGTGAAGCTCTATGACGGCCAGCCGGCTAAAATCGGTAGCGTGATTGTGCGCCAGCGCGGTTCACGCATTTTGCCCGGAAAAAACGTGAAAATAGGCAAAGATGACACTCTTTACGCGGTTGCGGCTGGCACGGTGAAATTCCGCCAAATTCGCAAGGTGAATTTTTCCGGCACGCAAAGGATGGCAAAAGTGGCGGAAGTGATAGAAAAATAAAAATTGAAAAATCAAAATTAAAAATTTTGGCATCAAAAAGCACCTCGCGAGAGATGCTTTTTTGTTTTTGCTTGAATTAAGTTTCAAGAACCAAATTTCAATCTTCCGCGATTCAATTTTCAAACAAATAAGACGCAGTTTGACAAGGTAGCATCTCGCCGATTACAGCGAGGAACGACCTTTAAAATGCGGAAATGCTATATGGATGCTTTGATAAATTCGGCAAACAGCGGGTGGGGTTTTTGGGGTCGGGACTTGAATTCCGGATGGAATTGGCTTGCCATGAAAAACGGATGATTTTTCAATTCAATAATTTCCGCCAGATTTTTTTGGGGATTATTTCCCGAAATTATCAAGCCGTTATCTTGCAAAATTTGGCGGTAATCGTTGTTCAGTTCGTAGCGGTGGCGGTGGCGTTCGGAAATCATTTCTGTTTTTCCATATGCTTCCCATGCCCGCGAACCTTGTTTCAATTCGCAATCATAAGCTCCCAGGCGCATCGTTGCCCCCAGTTTTTTGGTTTTCAACAATTGGCGCTGTTCGGGAATCAAATCAATCACCGGTTGTTTGGCTTTTGGATTGAATTCGGTTGAAGTGGCGGATTCCAATCCGCAAACATTGCGGGCAAATTCAATGGTGGCCAGTTGCATTCCCAAGCACAGGCCCAAAAAGGGAATGTTGTTCTCGCGGCAATGTTGAATCGCCTTAATTTTGCCTTCAACACCGCGATTGCCGAATCCTCCGGGAATAATAATTCCGTCGTATTGTTCAAGCTCTTTTAAATTTTCGGGATCTTGTTGGTAGTTTTCCGATGAAAGCCATGTGATTTCAGGCAATCTGCCGCAAAACCAAGCCGCGTGTTTGACAGACTCAATCACGGAAATATATGAATCCATAAGCGTGAACTTTCCTGATTCAAAATATTTTCCCACGATGCCGATTTTTACCGGCTTGACCGCGCCATTGATTGTATCAACTAACTTTTTCCAGTCACCCAGGCTGTTTTCGCGCGTTCGCGTTTTGAATTTGGCCAGAATCCGGTTGCCCAGATTCTCGGCGGCGAAATCCAGCGGCACTTGATAGATGCTTTTTGCGTCCGGCGCGGAAATCACATCTTGCGCGTTAACATTGCAGAAAATGGAAATTTTTTCTTTGCGCGGATTGTCCAGCGGCTGGGTTGAGCGGCCGATGATGAAATCCGGCTGGATGCCCGCGGAATTGAGCTGTTTGCAGGCATTTTGCACCGGCTTGGTTTTCATTTCTCCCACCATTGCCGGCACTGGCAAATAACCTACAAGAACAAAAACAACGCTTTTTGGATTTTTTAATTTCAGCATCCGCGCGGCTTCCAAAAAAAGCATATTTTGATATTCGCCCACCGTGCCCCCGATTTCAATTACCACGAAATCCGCTTTGGCGGTTTTGGCGGCCTTGTTGATGCGCCGGATAACTTCATTGGGGATATCGGGAACAACCTCCACGCACTTGCCGTCATATCCCAAATTGCGTTCGCGCTCAATCACTGAAAGATAGACTTTTCCGGTGGTGGCATAATTGGCCGAGCTTAAATTTTCATCCAAAAAGCGTTCGTAATTGCCCACATCCTGGTCGCATTCGGTGCCGTCATCGGTTACGAAAACCTCGCCGTGCTCTATCGGGTTCATCGTGCCGGCGTCAACGTTGATGTAGGGATCAAATTTTACCGCCGTAACGGCAAACCCCTTGCTTTTTAAAATTTTACCGATGGAGGCGGTGGTGATGCCTTTGCCGATGGAAGACATCACTCCCCCGGCCACAAATATGTATTTTGTCATAGAATTAAAATTCTAAAATTCTAAATTCCAAATAAATCCAAACATCAAAATTCCAAATTCAAAATAGCTTTGTTTTGAATTTCAATATTTGAATTTTGAAATTATTTAGGATTTAGGATTTGATATTTGGTATTTTAAACAAGCCCCGCTCTTTGGGGGGGGCGGGGCGTTAAAATCACTCGGCGCTTACGACCAATTTGATTTCGGCTTCCAGGTTGTGAGGGAAATTTATTTTTATTTGATGCTCTCCCAATTCTTTGATCGGATCTTTTAAGGTAATTTGCTTTTTGTCAATATTGAAATCGTCTTCTTTTAACTTTTCGGCAATCTTTTGGCTGGTGATGGATTCAAACAGCTGGTTTTGTTCTCCAACTTTGACTTCCATGGCAAATTCGCGTCCGTCCAAGGCGCCGGCTTTCGCTTGGATTTCTTGCAGTTCGTTTTCGGTGGCCTTGGCCGCTATCTCGCGCTGGGTCTGCGCCCAGATCAACGCGTTTTTTGTGGCGATTTGCGCCATTTTTTTGGGCAAGAGGTGATTTTTGGCAAATCCGTCGGCGACATCTTTTACTTCAAATTTATTTCCCAATTTTTCAATGTCTTGTAGTAATATTACCTTCATAACTGAATTATATAACCATTGTAATCATTAAATCATATAATCATAAATTTAAAATAAATGATTAAATGTTTGAATGATTAAATGTTTTTATGTTTGTATGTTTCAATAGCTTATTCTACCTTAAATTTTTTACAATTTCAATGGCTCTGTCCAGTTGGGGATCGCTTTCTTTTTCTTCGTCTTCGGCGGCGGTTTTCACCTCCACGTCCGGAGATAACCCTTTTTCATTGATTTGGTCGCCGTTGGGAGTTAGCCATTTGGCAATGGTCACTTTCAGCGAAGCGTCGCTTTTGAGAGGTATTAATTGTTGCACCGATCCCTTGCCGAATGATTGCTCGCCTATCAGTTGGATTTGGCGATTATCGCGCAAAGCGCCTGCCAAAATTTCCGACGCGGAGGCTGATCCTTCATTAATGATCACCGTGGTTGGATATTTTTCCAGCAACGACGGACCATTGGATTTGTGTTCTATCTCCGGATTTTCACCGCCCATGTTTTCGCGGGTGACAATTTGTCCTTTTTTCAAAAACCATCCGGCAATGTCTTGCGCCACCGAAAGATACCCCCCCGGATTATTGCGCAAATCAAGCACGATTGATTTGGCAGGGCTGTTGATGATGTCAACTGCCGCGGCCTTGAAATCGCCACCGGCTTTTTCGGTGAATTGGTAAAGCTGTATGTAGGCGACATCGCCGTCCTTGATTTCCCATTTAAGGGAAGGAACCTTGATTACGTCGCGAATGATTGCAAAATCTTTTGTTTCTTTCCAATCTTCCCGGAATATTGTTAAAACCACCTCGGTGCCTTTTGGGCCTCTGATAAGATTTACGGCTTCGTCGGTGGTAATGCCGGCGGTTGACTTGCCGTCAATTTGGACAATAGCGTCCCCGGGGCGAATTCCGGCAAGCTGTGCCGGCGTATTTTCCAAAGGAGTTACCGCGCGCAATTGATTTTCTTTGATGCCGATTTCCATCCCCACGCCTTCAAAAGATCCGGAGGTGTCTTCTAGAAATTTTTTGGCGTCGGCGGGATCAAAAAACGCGGTATAGGGATCATCCAAGGAACTTACCATGCCCGATATCGCCCCATAGATCATTTTTTTGTGATCAATTTGGCTTTTATCCACAAAATTTTCTTCCAAAGTGTGCCATGTTTCCCAGAAAAGCGACAAATCGGCATCGGCGGGAGGAAGTTTCGGGCAACTTGATATTGCTGTCCAGTTTCCGAGGGTAAAACTTGCCAAAGCGGTGATCGCAATCATTAAAGGCCAGTAGTTTTTGGAACCTCCTTTTTCTTTTAGTGTGTTAAAAAAACTCATATTAATCGGTTTTAGTCGGTTGTTGAATCAAACAGATTCAATTTACACCATAATCCGCGCAATCACAAGAGTAAATCATATAACCGTTTAAATATATAAACATTTAATCATATAATAAACATAAAATCATAAAAAAGAAAAAAATATAAAAAAAGTGCTACCCTGTGTAAGGATAGCTATGTATCTCTAAAAGTTCAAGGAATGGCCGATATCCCTGGTTGAGTATGAGGTTTCTATCCACATACCATCGGCAAGGCTGAATATTTTCAGCCCATCGCCTGTGACGTAGTTAATGTGGTCCATCTGGTTGCCGTCAGGATCAATCAATTTGACGCTGTAATAAGCGCCGGATGCTTTGACCGGAAAGATTTTGAATCCGGGAATCGTTGCTCCGCTAGCATCAATTTTGCCCGCCGGCAGGTTGGTGTCGTGCGGAATCAAGTATTTTTCCGCGGCGACAACATTAAAGCACTCGTCCTGTGCTTCCACTACAATCGACCACAGGCCGATAGGGGCTCTACTTAGCCCTGTGCTGAGAACGCCCACAAGGATGGTGCTCTCGCATCCTTCCTTGACTTCAACTGACCCCAGGCCGATCCTGGGAGCGGGATTTTCCCATTGGCTATTAACTACGCCAGTGACGCCTATCCCGTTGCGCCCTCCGTTGTAATAATTGGGAATTAAATCTCCCTGGGTTGCTCCGCCGCCGTTCCCGCCGGCTTCTCCACCATTGTCCCCGTTTCCGTTCTCGCCGCCATTGCCGCCGTTGCAGTTGCCGCCTTCACACGCTACCTCGACGTAAGTGAAGACGTTAACCTTCACATTGCACCCGCATTCATCTTCCGTGTTGCATGCCGTTGCCATACAACAGCATGCTAACATTGCGGCAAATATCGTCGCAATCATCCATTTCGATTCCATCCTGGTTTCCTCCGAGTTTTTATATTCTACATACGCATGATTGCATGCATATGCGCGTTGAACTGATTGCAAACGTATCACGATACCCTAAATTTGTCAAGAGTAAACTGTCAAATTGTCAAATGATAATAGAAATGTCATACTTGGAAAAATTTTTAGAAAAGTTTGCTTTTAAGAAAATACCTTTTCATGCTCTTCTTCCTTGGCAAACTTTCCGCGCCAGGGATGGTTTGGTGTCGGAGTATGCGCCTTGCTTGCCGCAATCGCCGCCGGTAGTGGCTCAGCCGCCTTTTGCGGCTTGGCCGGCAGGAGCTTGAAGTTTAAATATTTGCCGCGCAGTCTGATCGCCAGCGACCCATCAAGCCGCTCCTCAATGAGCACTTTTTCTTGGCGCCGGACTGTCGCCGGCTGTTCTTTGCTTAATTGATATTTGAACTGAATGGTAAAGTCGTTTTTCACTTGCCGGATTGACTGAACCGAGAATATCGCGTCCAGATTTGATAATTCCTTTTGGCAATCAAATTCTTGATCACTTGGTATCTTGCTAAATCTTTTTGCGTCATACCGATAATTTCTTTTTCCATGGTTGATGAGA
>CAZFZI010000003.1:24043-33960 GCA_964523275.1 uncultured Candidatus Saccharibacteria bacterium | reverse complement strand
TATTTAAATATATACATCTTATAATTAGAATGCTTTATTTTTTAGCGGGGAAAAGACGAAATTAAATTATTGCGGGGCAGAGGACTTTGTTTTTTTGTGTTTGAAATTGATTAAATGGTGTTTAAAATATAAAATGGAGACGCAATCAGAGTTAAAAGGTCGTCGTGTTTGAAAATATAATTAGAATTATAATTAACAATCAAAAATGAAGAATAAAATTTTAACTGCAAGCCTTTTGCTGTCGGCGTTTGTTTTTGCCGCTGATGTTTTTGCCGCCAATCAAGGGGCGGGAAAACCAATCCAAGTTCAAAGTAATCAGCAGGCGCAAATGGGAGATGGAACGCAAATCCGGCAAAAGTTGCAAGACGCCGGCGAGGCGGGTGGCCAGGCGCAAAACCAGAATCAAATCCAGAATCAAGGCGAGGAAAACCAAATCCAAGCCAACGAAAAACAAGGCGCTCAAAATCAAAATTCGGCCGGGAATGCCACTGCGGCGCAAAGAAAAAGCCAAGTGGCGAATGCTGTTCGGGAAATGCTTCAGATTGCGGAAAGAAATGAGGGGATCGGCGAACAGGTGAGAATTATCGCCCAGGCCCAAAATCAGAATCAGGAAAAAGTTGAAGCTAACTTGGAAAAAATTCAAAGCCGGAACGGTTTTGCCAAATTTTTCATCGGGCCGCATTATGGAGAGATAAACAATGCCAAAAGAACGCTGGAGCAGAACAAAGAGCAGATTAAGCAGTTAGACAAGATTAGGGGCCAGGTGTATGGCCAGAACGATTGGCAAACTTTAACCGAACAAATCCAATCATTGGAGCAGGCCAATTTGCAAACAGAGAATTCGTTGGAAGAATCCCAAAAAGGATTCAGCTTGTTCGGATGGATGTTTAAATGGTTTGCTAAATAAACAGGATTTCTTTTTGCATATTGGGCTGGATGGAATTAGCCCAAAACTTGCCAGTGTGTCAATGAGCCGGTTAGCTTACAGAAAAACCGCCCTCAACGGGCGGTTTGTTGATTTTTTGGATAAATAAGGTTAATTTGGGATAGTGATGTGTGAAATTGTGAACGCCATTAAAAAATAAGTATGTTTGAAATTTTTTTAAAACCATATAATCCGCCGGCTTCCGAGGGAGCAATTTATAAAAAATGGGAAGAAAGCGGTTATTTCAATCCCGACAACCTTCCGGAAAGGCACAAAACTCCATATTGTATAATTATGCCGCCGCCAAACGCGAATGGCAGGCTTCATGCCGGCCACGGTCTTGATATGACGCTCAAAGATATTGCCACTCGTTTCAACAGGATGAGAGGGAAGAAGGCGCTTTTCTTGCCCGGAGCCGATCATGCCGGATTTGAAACGCAAATGGTTTTTGAAAAAAAGATGAGCAAGGAGGGCCGCTCCCGTTTTCACATGTCGCCGGAAGAATTGTATGCCGAGATATGGGAGTTCACTATGGCAAATCGCGATTGCATGGAAAATGATATTCGGCGCTTGGGGACATCTTGCGATTGGTCAAGAAAAAAATTCACTCTTGATGAAGATATTTCAAAAAAAGTCCAAGACACTTTCATAAAAATGTATGAAGACGGCTTGGTGTATCGGGGCGAAAGAATAGTGAATTGGAATCCCAAGTTTCAAACTTCATTGTCGGATATTGAGGTTCAGTTCGTGGAGCAAAAAGATCCTTTCTATTACATTAAATACGGGCCTTTTGTGATTGGAACGGTGCGGCTAGAAACAAAATTTGGAGATAAATACGTGGTGATGCATCCCGACGACAAGCGGTATGCCGATTATGAGCATGGGCAAAAAATCGCGCTGGAATGGATTAACGGCCCGATCACGGCAACGATCATAAAAGATGAATGCATTGATATGGAATTCGGAACCGGTGTTATGACGATCACGCCGTGGCATTCGGCGGTTGACTTTGACATTGCCCAAAGGCACCAATTGGAAAAAGAGCAGATTATTGATTGGGACGGAAAGCTTTTGCCGGTAGCCGGAGAATTTGCCGGGATGAAAATTCGGGAAGCCAGGCCCAAGATTATTGAAAAATTGAAAGACAAGGGTCTTTTGGTCAAGGTTGATGAGAATTATATCCATTCAGTTCCGGTGTGCGAAAGAACAAAGGTTGCCATTGAGCCGCAGATTAAAAGGCAGTGGTTTGTGAAGATGAAGCCTTTGGCGGAAAAGGTGATTGAGGCGGTGGAAGAAAAAAACGAAATCAACATCTTGCCCGATTATCAGAAAAGCATTCTTCTTCATTGGATGCGCAATACGATTGATTGGAACATTTCGCGGCAGATTATTTGGGGCATTCCAATTCCGGCATGGTTCAAGGACGGGGAAGTGAAAGTCGGGTATGAAGCGCCCGGAGAAGGCTGGACAAAAGATGCCGACACATTTGATACGTGGTTTTCATCCGGCCAATGGCCTTTGCTTGCCCTTGGTTTTCCGAACGGCGATGATTTCAAAGAATATTATCCCACGGATTTGATGGAAACGGGCTCCGACTTGGTTTTCAAGTGGATACCCAGAATGATAATATTCGGATTATACCTTGGCGGCGGCGTGCCGTTCAAGAATATTTATTTTCACGGAATGGTGAATGACGCGAAAAACCAGAAAATGAGCAAAAGCAAAGGCAATGTTGTGAGCCCCATTGATATGAGCGACAAGTTCGGCACGGATGCTTTGAGGATGGCGTTGGTGGTGGGAAACACGCCGGGAGGAAATGTTCCTTTGTCGGAAAGCAAAATTAAAGGATATAAAAATTTCGCGAACAAAGTGTGGAATATCGCGCGGTTTGTTTTGGCCAATACCGAAGGAATTGATGCCGGCGAATGTTTAAAGCTTTTGGAAAAAGACCGGAAACGTATTGATGAATTGGATGGAGTGTCCAAGGAAATCACTCAAAACCTTGAAGATTTGAGATTTGACCTGGCGGCGGACAGAATATACCACTATGTTTGGCACACTTTCGCCGATGTTATTTTGGAAGACAGCAAAAAGTATTTGAGCGAAGGCTCAAGCGAAGAGAAAGAATCCACCAAACAGATGCTTTATCAGATATTTTGCACCTCCATCAAGCTTCTCCATCCCTTTATGCCTTTTATCACGGAAGCGATTTGGCAGGAGATTCCGCCATCGGAACAAAAAGACGAGCAATTGCTGATGATAGCAAAATGGCCTTCGCAATGATCGTGTGAATTTCGTTTTCTTCTTTAAATTTATTGTTGAAGAAGCAATAGAAGTTAGAAGCAAAAACTAAAACCCGATGCCGGGAGTGTGCTGTTTGCTGAAATCAAATCCCGTTAAAAATTTTTCCAAGTATGACATTTCTATTACCATTTGACGGTATTGATTTGTGGTTTGCCAAGTAGTAAAATGAATGAGATAAATTAAAAAACAAGATGTTTGAGCAACTTTTGCTTTATATGGTTCGTTGGCAGTTATCAACGCCAACATTGGCAATAGTTTCGGCTTTATATTTGGCACACAAAAGAAAGGAACCGCTCAAATGGCCCACCAAAGATGAGTGGATCGCGGCGGCGTTGGCGAATCTGGTCGGCGCATTGATATTCTTCAAAGTAGACCGCTGGATTTTTGTGGTAATGGATGGAATGCTTAATTAAGAAATATAGTTAGCGAAAGACAAAATGTTGAAATAATAATAAAAAACATTATGAAAATGTTTAAAACGGCGCCGATGAACGCGTGGGAGTTTGCTCCTGTGAAGCTTGCCATGCTTTGTGTGGGGATTGCCATCGGCGCACAATGGCCGGAAGTATTCGGCCCATACATAATGCCGATTTTTATTATCGGATTGGCGGTCGGAATTTACGCGGCAATCGCCTGGATGAAAAAATAGTTTCCCGATTCGGGAAATCAAAAAATCGCCATCGTGGCGATTTTTTGGTAGAATTAAAAAAATATCAATATCAAAAAATGGAAAATTGCGTATTTTGCAACCGCGAGCTGGACAAAGGCGAAACACTTTATGAAACGCCAAATTTTTTTGTGAAAACCGGGCTTGGGCTTGCCGCGCCGGGACATGTGATGCTGATTTCAAAAGAACATTATGTTTGTTACGCGGACATGCCCGCCGGATTGCGCGGCGATTTTTGTGAATTGAAAGATTTCGTCTTTGGCAAGATAGGGCAGGTTTTTGGCGCGCCGTTTTTGGTTGAGTATGGTCCCATGGTGCAAACTGTTTCCCACGCGCATTTGCATTTTATTCCCAAACAAAGAAAAGAAACCGAATACTACCCCGGATACGCGATCAAAAATATTTTCAAAGAAATGGAAATTCCAACTAGCCTGATTGAGCAAGTCGCCACTTGGGAAAAAGCGGCTCAATTCAGGAAAAAATTCGGACAGTATGTTTATTTGCAGGAAGGCCAAGAGTGTGTGCTTTTCGGATCGCCGGACACTGCTTTGTTGAAGGAATTGGGCTACCGCCGGTTTTTTTCCGAAAAATTGAAGATCATGGATATTCCGGCAAAATGGCAGGATATTACCAATCAAGAGAGAGCGATTGACGCGGCCAAAAAAGAGATCACCAAAACCCTCCTCAAATTTTAAATAACAAACTATTCCAATATTCTGCAGAATACCAGAATAGTTTGTTGCCGATTTTATCAGTTGCAATGGTTGAATGTATATATTCAAATATATATTTGAATATATACATTGCTTGCAGGGAGGCAGAGGTTGACGGGTAAAATTTGACTAATTAAAGCTACGGAATTACTATAAAGGCGGTGATGTTCTTTGATAGAAATTGAAAAATTGGTGGAAACAGTAAGACGGTGTTTTGGCGATTTGCAAGGTAAAACACCGGTAGCGATCAAAGCGAGTCCGAAGCTCCTTGGTTCGGCTAATCAATTCGTGAGTGCTTGGCAGGGGCTTGTTGATCGTAGCGAAAATCCATATCAACTGGTGTCCGGTATCGACCAACGAGATCTGACTTATGTTTTGACTATGTCGAAACGGGCGACGGATTCTGGAGGAAAGGCAAAATAGCCGATTCTCTTTTTTATTTTATTTTGGATTTGAGGGCAAGGATGCGGGCGTGGGATTCGTGGATGCGGGATTCGGGAATGAGTCCGTCCTTCACCGCGTTCAGGATGATATCGCGGGCGCGTCGGGCGATGGAGTCGTCATATTCAGCGCCGTTGTTGGAAAATATCAGAATGTCGCAACCGGCGTTGATGGCGCGCACGATGGCGTCTTCAAATCCGTAGTTTTCAACGATGGCGCCCATTTGCATATCGTCGGTGAAGACCACGCCGCCAAATTCCAAATTTTGGCGCAAAATCTCTTGGATAAATTTGGGTGACAGCGTTGCCGGATAGTCGGGATCAATATTCTTGTTGATTATATGCGCGGTCATCACCGAATCAACCGCGCTGTCTTTGATGAGCCGTTGATATGGTTCAAGCTCCTGTTCTTGGTAGCTTTGGGTGATATCGGCCAATCCCAGATGGCTGTCGGCATCCGAACTGCCGTGGCCGGGAAAATGTTTCAATGATGTGATGATGCCAAAACTTTTGTGCGCGGCCACGAACGCGCGGGCATAATCCGCGACGGTTCGCGGATCATCCGAATAGGATCTTTCCAATCCGCCGATTACCGGATTTTCGGGATTGATGTTTATATCCACCACCGGGGCGAAATTAACATTAAATCCCAAACCGGCAAGCTGTTTTGCCAGGGTCCAATATTCTTCCAAGGCAACTGATCCGTCCTGTTTTCCCAAATCTTGCGCCGAATCAATTTCGGCAAATCCCATTGACGGTTTCAAGCGGTTGATCAAGCCGCCTTCGGCATCCACCGCGACCAATAAAGGCTCATTATTCGCGCGCGATTTTAGATCCGCGACCAGTTTTTTTGTTTGTTCATAATCAACAATATTTCTCGGCCGGCTTTTTGAAGGCGCGTCATAATCAAACAGAATCACGCCGCCAAGGTTGAGGTCTTTTATATTTTTGGCAATACAAGAATCATCGCCGATTTCAACGCCCCGGAATCCGACCATTAGCATCTGGCCGATTTTTTCTTTCAGCGGCCGGATCGCTTCTTCTTGTTCTTTGATTTTTTGCGTTTGGAAATGTTCAACGATCAGCAAAACGCAAAAAAGCAAAACCGCCGCGCTTTTGGCAAGATGGGTCTTGGTGATTTTTTTTTCGCGCCAAAGTTTTTTTATTTTTTTGCCGGCGCTTTTGGCATTTTTTTTTGCCACGCCGGCCATCCGCCGTGCGTTTTTTTTTGCCGCGCGCGCCAATTTTTGGACGAGCTTTTTTGCCGTAATGGCCTTTTTTTTCATTATAATTTTGATTAACCGCGATTTGGCGGTATCATACTATAATATATCATTAGAATTAACAAACCCAACAAAAATGAGTTTTATCAGAATGTTCACCGGTATGTTTCCGCCGCGCAGATTAAACAAAAGTTTGCGGATATTGGTGAGCGTTAATACGGCGATGGTGTTCATCGTGGCGATGTTCTCGCCTTTTTACGCGGTTTTTGTGAAGGAAGTCGCCGGCGGTGATTTGGCGATTGCCGGGTTGTCCTGGGCGGTTTATCCCATTGTTGCCGGCGCGCTGATTTTTCTTTTCAGCCAATGGGAAATGAAAGTTAAAGAGCAGGAGCTTTTGCTGGCGGTGGGATATTTCATCCGCGGATTGGTTTTTTTGAGCTATGCGTTTATGGGAAACATCGCCCAATTGATTTTGACGCAGGTTTTGTGGGGAATCGGTTCGGCGCTGGGGGTGCCGGCGTTTGACGCGACCTATGGCAAGCACACCACGCGAGAGGGATCAATCGCCGAGTGGGGGCAATGGGAAGGTATGGCTTATATCGCCACCGGCCTGGCGGCGCTGGTGAGCGGATTTTTAATTCAATGGGTGGGTTATTTTTGGCTGTTTATCGCGATGGCGGCCGCGTCGGTGTTTTTGGCGATCTACATTTGGCTTTTGCCGCGCGAACTTTTGTGAATTATCCACAGTTTTTGTGTTTTTGGGGGCTTGAATTTTTTTTTATTATAGTTAGAATGAAACAATGATTTTGGTTTTTCAGAATCATTGAGTCAGGTTCTGCGCCCGATTTTTTGCAAGGTTTTCTTGTATTATGGCCGCGCGGCCGCTAAAATCACTCTTTCTTCGCGGAAAAGATTTATTTGCTGGCATTTTTGGAATGTTAAGGGTTTTGGTTTTTGCTTTCGGCGGTTATCGCGCCGTTTTTTTTGAATCTTAAAATTTAAAAAATTTATGGATAAAATAATTTCATTGATGGAAAAACATAATAAGTGGCGGAAAAGTTGCGTTAATTTGATTGCGTCGGAGAATGTGATGTCGCAAAAATGCGAGCAATTGTATGTTTCGGATTTGATGCATCGCTATGCCGAAGGGGTGCCGCATAAACGCTATTATCAGGGATTGCAATATGTGGATCAAATAGAAGATTTGGCGCAAGCGGAATTCAAGAAGCATTTTGGCGCCAATTTTTGCGATATCCGTCCAATATCGGGAACGCTGGCCAATTACGCGATGTTTGCCGCGATATCACAGCGAGGCGATAAAATTTTGTCGCTGGGCATTGAGCATGGTTCGCATGTTTCTCATGAAAAGGCAGGTGCCGCCGGAACCTTGGGGTTGGAAGTTGATACATTGGTCTATAACGATGATTGCACAATGAATGCCGAGCGGTCTTGCGCGAAAATTTTGGAAACCAAGCCAAAATTCATTGTAATTGGCGGATCGGTCATTTTATTTCCCCAGCCGGTGAAAGAATTGCGCGAAGCGTGCGACAAAGTCGGCGCCAAAATTGTTTATGACGCGGCTCATGTTTTGGGGCTGATTTCGGCGGGAATTTTTCAAGACCCTTTGTCCGAGGGCGCGGATTTTATCACCACTTCCACTCACAAAACTTTTCCCGGGCCGCAGGGCGGAATGATTTTGGGGAATACCGATGAGGCGACTGCCAAAAAAATTCAAACGGCAGTGTTCCCGCAATTTTCTTCCAACCATCATTTGCACCGGATGCCGGCGCTTTATGGAACTTTGCGTGAAATGCAAACTTTTGGCAAGGATTACGCGGATCAAATTGTTGCCAACGCGCGAACTTTGGCTCAAGAGATGCATAATATGGGTTTTAATGTTTTGGCCAAAGATCGCGGATTTACGCAATCCCATCAGGTGCTGGTGAATTGCGGCGAGCCCGGATCGGGCGGAATTGCCGCCGAACTTCTTGAACAGGCAAACATTATTCTTAACAAAAATATAATTCCCGGAGATGGCGTTAATCCAAGGAATCCGCGGGGCATTCGCATTGGTACTCAAGAAATGACGCGCTTTGGAATGAAAGAGGATGAAATGAAGCAGATTGCCAAGTTTATAAAAAGGGCGGTTTTGGACAAAGAGGATCCCGAAGCCTTGGCTAAGGAGGTGGCGGCGTTCCGCCATGGGTATCAAACCACGGAGTATTGCTTTGAATAGCGTTTGGCTGGGGAAAGCCGATTTGCTTTTGCCGGCGATTGATGGTAGAATGTTTCATATATTGAGAGTAGGTGTTCTCTAAGGTTTTCTCAAACAAAGCCGGCGAGCGGGTCGCCCTACCAAAAAAAATAAGAAATAAGCAAAAAGCAATGAGCAAGAAATTATACGTGGGCGGGTTGCCTTACAGCACCACCCAGGATGGCTTGAGGGACGGTTTTGCCGCCGCCGGCAATGTTGAGTCGGCGATTGTGATTACCGATAAAATGTCGGGTCGTTCAAAAGGCTTTGGATTTGTGGAATTTACCGCCGATGAGGATGCCGAAAAAGCCATTGAAATGTTCAACGGCAAGGATTTTGAAGGCCGCCGTATCACGGTGAGCGAAGCCCGGCCGATGGAGCCTCGCGCTCCTCGCCAGGACTATGGCAATGGCGGCGACTACAACGATCGCTAATCTTGAAACAATTTAAAAACATCCCCTCGTGCAAAACTTGGGGGTGTTTTGTTTCTTGTGGAAAATGGTGTATATTGAAAATGTATTTTTAGAAAATAAATATGAATCAAAATTTTTTATTTGCTCTCGGCGTACTGGCGATTGCTGTTGTTTCGGCGGTGTTGTTTGCCAATTTCCCCGCCAATCCGGAAACAAAGCCCCAGCAAAAAAAGGCGGAAGAAAATAATATTGCCAATGTCAATGGCATAAGCAGTGCTGTGCCGCAAATTGATTCTAAATATCAAAAAATTATGAACGCAACCGTTAAAACATCATTGGGAGACATCAAAATTGAATTAAACGGCCAAAATACGCCGATTACCGCGGGCAATTTTGCCAAACTTGCCGAAGCCGGATTTTATGACGGCGTCAAGTTTCATCGCGTGATCAGCGGATTTATGATCCAAAGCGGCGACCCGCTCACCAAGGACGATTCCAAAAAACAAATGTGGGGAACAGGAGATCCCGGATACAAGTTTGATGATGAGCCGTTTGAGGGAGAATATTCCCGTGGCACGATCGCAATGGCCAATTCCGGGCCGAACACCAACGGCAGCCAGTTTTTCATTATGCACCAAGATTATCCCTTGCCGCCGCAGTATGTGATTTTTGGCAAGGTGATTGAGGGAGTGGACGTGGTGGACAAAATCGCGGCGCTTAAAACCGATTCGCGCGACTGCCCGCTTAACCCCCCGGCAATTGAAAACATAACCGTTGATCGTTAATCTTTAATCGTTGACAAAAATACGCACTCGTAGGGGCGGGCTTTATGCCCGCCCATTTGTGTAAAGCAACCATTCAATGGAGTGTTTGCATTTTCAAGGTCGTTCCTTAACGATTATCCCGAGGCTTTGCGAGGGATAATTGGGAAGGTGCGACCTTGTTTAAACTTGTATTTTAATTTCTGGCGAATGGTTG
>CAZFZI010000003.1:0-23943 GCA_964523275.1 uncultured Candidatus Saccharibacteria bacterium | reverse complement strand
AATGCCGGGAGCGGACAATCCGTTTTCCCGGCCCAAATTTTAAAATAAACCAAAAAAATGTCAGAGGTTTGGCCTCTGACATTTGCGTTTAAGTTTAAGTGTGGATTTTTGGTTGGAAAATGGTAGATTGAATAAGATGGAAAACAGCAGAACAGACAATAAAATCAAGGTGGTGGTGGGGATGTCGGGCGGGGTGGACAGCGCGGTTGCCGCGGGGTTGTTGCAAAGCGGCGGTTTTGAGGTTGAGGGGTTTTTTGCGCGGTTGCTGGCTGGCAAAACCGAAGATGAAAAACGCGCGGCGGCGGTTTGCGAAAAACTAAAAATTCCTTTTCGCGTTTTTGATTTGCGCAAAGAATTCAAAAAAATCATTATTGATAAATTCGTTAGCGACACGAAAAAAGGTTTGACCCCCAATCCGTGCGTTGCTTGCAATAAAGAGATTAAGTTTGGCTTGTTGTTTGCCAAGGCGATGGAGATGGGCGCGGATTATGTTGCCACCGGCCATTATTGCAATATCAAAAAAACCAAGGATGGAATTTACCATTTGTTCAAAGGCAAAGACAAAGAAAAAGACCAATCTTATTTTTTGTGGCGCCTAAAGCAAAAACAGCTCAAAAAAATAATTTTTCCCTTGGGAGTTTTTGAAAAAAGCGAAGTTAAAAATTTGGCAAAAGCGTGGGATCTGCCAATAAAAGAGAATTCCGAATCGCAGGATGTTTGTTTTGCCGGCGGCGACATGGTTTCTTTTTTACAAAAAAACCTGGGTAAAAATCCGGGTGATGTTGTTGAATTTGAAACAAAAGAAAAAATCGGAAAACATGATGGCTTGTGGTTTTACACCATTGGCCAGAGAAAGGGTATTGGGCTTTCGGGCGGGCCGTTTTATGTTTTTGCCAAAAATTTTGCCAAAAATGAATTGATTGTTTCATTGAACAAGCCGAAATTCGGCAATATCAAATTGCGCGGCGTGAATTGGATTTCGGGAACTGTGCCGGACATGCCGTTGAAAATAAAAGCCAAAATAAGATATCGCGGCAAAGAAGCGGTTGCGCTTTTGGACAAGAAGTCCGGCGCCTGTGTTTTGGAATTTACTCGGGCGCAAGCCGCTTCCGCGCCCGGGCAATCCGCGGTGTTATATCGCGGCAACGAATTGATCGGCGGCGGCGTTATCGCCGCGATATCAAATATCAATATTTGATATCGCGGCGAGTTTTGCTTTTTGGGTTGGTTTTATGGTATTCTAAATTAATGATTAAAGGGTTAAAAATTTCCAATTAATATGAAACCGGCAAAAAAAAGCAGAATTCAAGCTAAAAAAAATAAAATTGGCGGCAAAGTCAAGAAGTTCGCGGCGCCAAAGCCGGGCGCAAAAAAAAATATCGCCAAGCCGGTGCCAAAAAAACCGCAAGCAAAGATCGCGGCCAAGGTCCGTTCCAAAATATTGAATGCCAAAGAGGTGGAGTCGGCAGTGGCGCGAAAAGAGTCCGCGCCGATGCCGGTTCCGATTCCGGCAAAAACAAAACCCAGAACTGGCGCGCAAGAAGCGGAATTTGAAATTAAAAAAACCAAAATTCGCATTATCGGCATTGGCGGCGGCGGCGGTAATATAGTTTCCGAGATTGCCGGCAAAGTCAAAAAATCATCTTTTATTATTGCCAATACCGATGCGGCGGCATTGCGCCGCGCGCCTGATAATGTGTCGGTGTTTCAATTCGGCGATAGTTTTACTCGCGGCTTGGGAACCGGTATGGATCCGCGGGTTGCCGAAGAGGCCGCTGTTCAGGACAAGGAAAAAATCAAAAAAATGATGGAGGGGCAGGATTTGGTGATTATTGTTGCCTCGCTGGGGGGCGGCGCCGGTTCGGGCGCGGTGCCGATTTTCGCGCAAATCTCCAAAAGTCTGGGTAATTTAACTTATGGAATTTTCACTTTGCCGTTTGATTTTGAAGGCCAAAAGAAGAGCGAGATTGCCAAAAACGCGCTAGAGAAATCAAAACCCCATTTGAACGCGCTTACCATTCTGCCCAATGAGCGGGTTTTTGAAGTGGTGCCCAAAGCCACTCCGTTTTCCAAAACGCTTTCCTATGTCAACAACGCGCTTTCCGGCAGCTTGGAAGGGTTGATTGAAACGATTTATGGCACCGGGATGATCAATATTGATTTTGCCGATTTGCGCGCGATTTTGATGGGTAGCGGCAAGATGGCATTCTTGAATACCGTTGTCTTGAAAAATGGAGATGAGGGAGGCGCCGATATTTTTGAAAAGGTCTTTTCTTCGCCGCTTTATCCTTATGGAATTGATAAGGCGCGCGGTTTGTTGTTGAATATTGTCGCGCAAAAGGATCTGAAGCTTCTTGAAGTGAACAAAATCCTGACCGGCGCGGCTGATCGCATTCATAAAGACGCGCGCATTATTTTTGGGGTGAGCAACGAAAGCGCCCGTGAGAATTCCGTGAAAGTGACAGTGCTGGCCACCGGATGCGTTTACGCGGGCATTAGCAATGGCGATGAAAACGGCCGGGAGACTTCGGTGGCCGTGCCTTTGCCTGCCCGTTCGGCCCCGCCTGCTCCGGCGCGCAAATCCGAGCAGAAAGTTTCAACGGCAGAAAAAAGGGCCAAACCTGTTGCAATAAAAAAAACGAAACCTTTCCGAGACGCCAAGAAAAAAAAATCCGTTCAGCGGCGAGAAAAAGAAATCGTGGTAAAAGTTAAAAGCGCGCCGCTTGAGCAAAAATTGCCGGCCGTGCCGCAAAACGATTCTGAAAAGGTTGAGAGCTTGAAAAAAGATTTGGATGGTTATCAGACCAAGCAAAGCATTGACGCGCAATTTGAGGCACCCGCCCGCAAGAACGCTTTGCAGGTGAAAAAGGAGATTGAAATGGAGGAAAGAGCGATATTGGAACAGGAAAAAGCTTGGGAAATCCCCGCGTTTTTGAGAAAGCAAAACAAAAATTAGAAATTCAATGTTAAACAAATGATAAAATCAAATTATAAATAATAAATTATAAACAAAATTCTAAATTTAAAATCAAATTTTAAAACAGAATTCCTGACATTTGTTTTGATTTTAAATTTTAATTTTTGATTTTGTTTATCATTTATCATTTGAATTTTATAATTGATTATATGTTGGATTTAATTATCATCGGAGGAGGCCCGGCGGGAATGGCCGCGGCAATTTACGCGGCACGACAGAAAAGCGATTTTGTTTTGGTAACCAAAGAATTCGGCGGCCAAATGGCAAGAAAAGAAGTGGCCATTGAAAATTATCCCGGGATGGAATCTGTTTCCGCGCAGGATTTGATTGCCAAATTTCGCGGCCATCTTGGAAAATTGAATGTCGCGGTAAAGATCGGGGAGGTTTTGGAGATTAAGAAAATTGAAAACGGATTTGAGGTTGCCATTGGCAAAGAAATTTTGGCGGCGCGCGCGGTGATTGTTGCCACCGGATCCGAGCCGCGCCATTTGAATGTTGTTGGTGAAAAAGAGTTTATCGGCAGGGGCGTGGGGTATTGCACCACTTGTGACGGCCCGTTGTTTGCCCGAAGGGTTGTGGCGGTGGTTGGCGGCGGCAACGCGGCGTTTGAAGCGGCGATTTTTTTGGCTGATTTTGCCAAAAAAATTTATATTTTGGAACGCGGCGCGAAAATAATGGCCGATGCCGCCAACCGGGAATTGCTGGCCAAAACCGGCAAGGCCAAAATTATTTTAAACGCGAAGATTTTGCGCGTTGAAGGCGAGAATTTTGTGCAAGGACTGGTTTATCAAGATGTTTCCGGGCAGGAAACAAATCTGCCGGTTGAAGGGGTGTTTGTCAAGGCCGGTTATCAGCCCGCGTCGGCGTTTGTCGCGGATTTGGTTGAGTTAAACGATCGCGGAGAAATAGAATTTGATTGTGTGACCCAAAAAACAAAAATTCCCGGATTGTTTGCCGCCGGCGACGTGAGCGAAATTAAATTCAAGCAAATCGTTGTTGCCGCCGGAGAAGGCGCCAAAGCGGCAATGGCTGCCGGCGAATACCTGAGAAGCCTGAAAGCGTAAGGGGAATGTGTATACATAAGCATTGTTTAAATTCTTTTTGATAACAGACCTATTTAAACCGGACAATTATGGTTCCAAATAAATACAAAATCAGATCGGTGAAAGCAGGGGAGATTTTGGATTCTCGGGGGAATCCCACGGTGGAAGTGCGCGTGGCAACCGGCGTGGGCGAGTTCTGCGCGGGAGTGCCGTCGGGTGCGTCTACCGGCATTTATGAAGCGGTTGAATTGCGTGATGGCGATGAAGCGCGCTACGGCGGCAAAGGAGTTTTGAAGGCTGTTGCCAATGTCAGCTCAATTATCAATCCGGAATTAATTGGTATGGATTGTCGCGACCAGGAAAAGATTGATAAAAAAATGCGTGAAGTTGATGCCACGCCCAACAAAAGCCGTTTGGGCGCCAACGCAATGTGCGGAGTGTCGCTGGCCTGCGCGCGCGCCGCTTCTGCCGGCAAGAAAATCCCTTTATATGAACACATTGCCAAATTGGTCGGCAATAAGAACATTGCTTTGCCAAAAGCCTGCTTTAATGTGATTAACGGCGGCGCGCACGCGGGCAATGATTTGGATTTTCAGGAGTTTATGATTTGCCCGCAAGCTGAAAAGTTCGCGGAAAATTTGCGTGCCGCCGCTGAAATTTATCGCCAACTGAAAAATGATCTGATTGCCAAATATGGCAAATCAAGCGCGAATTTGGGCGATGAGGGAGGTTTCGCGCCGCCTTTGGCAACGCCCAAGGAAGCGCTGGATTGTTTGTGCTCCGCGATTGCGATCGCGCAGCCGGTTGCGCCGGTGAAGTTTGTTATTGACGTTGCTTCCAGCCAGTTTTTCTCCAGCGGTAAGTATAACACCAATTTCGGCAGTTTTGACAGCAATAGTCTGGCGCAATTTTACAGCGGTTTGATTTCGCAATATCCGCAAATAATCGGTTTGGAAGATCCGTTTGCGGAAAATGACTGGGCAGGATGGCAAGGTTTTTCATTCACCGGGATGATGGTTGGCGATGATCTGCTGGTTACCAATCCGGCGCGGGTAAGGGAGGCGCAAGAGAAGAAAGCGTGCAATGCCATGATTGTGAAAATCAACCAAATCGGCACGGTTTCGGAAGCGATTGAAGCCGCGGCCCTTGCCAAATCGTATGGATGGAAGATAATCGTGTCTCATCGCTCGGGAGAAACAAATGACGATTTTATCGCGGATTTCGCGGCGGGCATCGGCGCGGAATTTATTAAATCCGGCGCGCCGGCGCGCGGCGAACGCTTGGCAAAATACAACCGCCTGTTGGCGATTGAGGAGGAAATTGGATAGTTAATGTATATACAAATGTATATACATAGTATATATTAGAATATATACATTAAAATACGTATGCTGTTTCGTAATTCAAAGTAAAGTAATAAAAATATATGGAAAATATGGAAAAGGACAAGGCTCGGGTATATCGCACTGTGAGTGAACTTGATTTGGGGAAACGCGTTAAGTCTGCGGCAATGATAATTCTGGCCGTGGTGTTGCTGGCTAACTCTTTTGGCACTGTGGGCGCGGGAGAGCGCGGCGTGCTTTTGCAGTTTGGCGCGGTGCAAGACAAGATTTTCAAAGAAGGGCTTTATTTTAAAGTTCCCCTTGTTCAGGAAGTGGTTAAAATGGATGTTAAGATGCAGAAAGACGAAGTGCCGGCAAGCGCTGCCTCCAAAGATTTGCAGATTGTCACTTCAAGAATCGCGCTTAACTATCACATTGCTCCTGATTCGGCAAACAAGATTTGGCAGGAGGTGGGCAAGAATTATAATGTGCGGGTTATCGCGCCTTCAATCCAAGAGGCGGTAAAAGCCGTGACGGCCAGATTCACTGCCGAAGAATTGGTTACCAAAAGAGAAGAAGTTAAAGATCAAATTAAGACAAATCTTGCCGAGAGATTATTGCAAAGGTTTATTGTCGTGGACGAGTTTAATATTATTGATTTTGAATTTTCCAAGGCGTTTAATGAAGCGATTGAAGCCAAAGTTACTGCCGAACAACTGAAATTGAAAGCTGATCGCGACTTGGAAAGGATAAAAATAGAAGCCGACCAAAAAGTTGCCGAGGCGCAAGGCAAGGCCGAAGCGATACGGATTGAAGCCGAAGCGTTAAAGCAAAATGCCCAAGTGGTGGAATTGCGCTGGATAGAGAAATGGAACGGCCAGGTTCCGCAATATTGGGGCCAAGCAAGCCCGTTTGTTGGAATAAACAGATAAGCGAATGGAAATGAATTATAAAATTGTTTTGTTAAGGCACGGGGAAAGCGTATGGAATGCCAAAAATATATTTACCGGCTGGACCGATATCGGATTGTCGGAGTTAGGAATCAAAGAAGCAAAAGAAGCAGGTAAAATCCTCAAAAAAGAGGGATATGTTTTTGATTTGGTTTTCACTTCGGTGTTAAAGCGCGCGATTGATACCGCGGACTTGGTTTTGGAAGAAATGGGGCAAGCGAACGCGAAAATAAAATATGCTTGGCAGTTGAATGAAAGACATTATGGCGGATTGCAAGGGATGAATAAAAAAGAGATGGTCAAAAATCATGGAGAGCGGCAGGTTCATTTGTGGCGGAGAAGTTTTGATGTCCGTCCTCCTGAAATGACGGAAGGAGATTATCAAAAACAGCGGGCATTGGAAATTTTTAGCGGGATTCCAAAAGATAAAATTCCAAGAACGGAATCTTTGGAGGATACTTGCGCGCGCGCGATTGCGTATTGGAATTCGGATATTGCGCCTGCGATCAAAGCGGACAAAAAAATTCTGATTTCCGCGCATGGCAACAGCTTGCGCGCCATTGTGAAATTTTTGGACAACATCGGTGATGATGAAATTTCAGAGTTGAACATTCCGACCGGAGTGCCGCTGGTTTATGAACTGGATGATAATTTAAAACCGATGAAACATTATTATCTGGGCGATGAGCAAGAAATTGCCAAAAAGATTGAAGGAGTCAAGACTCAATATAAAATCTAAAAATAAATTATTTAATTTGATGAACATTCCAACATTCTTGAGAATGTTGGAATGTCTGCCATTCCGGTATTCTGCAGAATACCAGAATATGATTAGCGGCCGGGATGGCGGGAGAATAAAAAACTTGTTTTAATTTTAAAAATTGGTAGTATGAAAATTGTAATGGGCTTGGTGAAATAACAAATCAAAATTATGGCAAAATATCAAGTGAACAAAGAAAAATGTTTGGGATGTTTCATTTGCACCGTGAATTGTCCGGCGGGTATGGCGCAGGATGATGACGGCAAGGCCAAGGTGGTGGATTCCGACGCAGTGGAAACTTGCGGCGGGGTGAGTGTTTGTCCGCACGGCGTGATTGAAAAAACCGAAGAATAGTTTTTATTTACTTCCTCCAAAAAATGCCTTTAAGGCGTTTTTTGGTTTTGTTTGACAAAGGATGCCAGTTGGCTATAATTTCATTGTTTTGAAGATAAATTATGAATATATAATCATTTCGCCAAAAATTGCCGGCAAAAAACAATTTGGAAACTGTCGCGTTTTTTTGGGGAAAAGCAAATATGGTTTTATGGACGAAAAAAGTGCAGGACAGGATCGCGAAAGTTCCGGTGCGCGGCGGGCGATCAATTAAAGAGATAAAAAACGGATTGGATGATCTGGTGTTTGTCCCGGGCCAATTGGAGAAGCGTCCGGTGGATTATTTTAAAGAAGAAATTTCTTCCAAAACGATTTTGGGGAAAAATAGCAAAAAGCCGGTAAAAATTGAAGGGCCGATTTTGATCGCGGCGATGTCTTTTGGCGCGCTTTCAAAACCGGCAAAGATTGCGCTGGCAAAAGGATCGGCGCTGGCGGGCACGGTTGCCAACACCGGCGAAGGCGGAGTTCTTGAAGAAGAGCGCGAATTTGCCGATAAGCTGGTGATTCAATACAGCACGGGAAGATTTGGCATTGATGAAAAAATATTAAAGACGGCGGATATTATTGAAATCAAGATTGGGCAAGGCGCCAAAGGCGGACAGGGAGGGCTGTTGCAAAAAGAAAAAGTGACTCCCGAGGTGGCATCGGTGCGCCGGGTCAAGATGGGGCTTGATGTTCATTCGCCTGCCTATCATTGCGATATTAAAAATGCCGATGATTTGAAAGCCAAAGTTAATTGGTTGCGCGAATTATCCGGCGGAGTTCCCATTGTGATTAAATTAGCGGCCGGCGACATAAAAAAAGATGTTGCTATCGCGATTAAAGCGAATCCCGATATTATCGCCATTGACGGTGGTTGGGGCGGCACGGGCGCCGCGCCCGAGGCGATGCTGGATGAAATGGGGATTCCGGCTCTTCCCGCGCTGGTTGCCGCCCGTGAGATTTTGGACAAATCGCGCGCCAAGCAGGAATTGTGGATTGCCGGCGGATTTTATACCGGCGCCGATATTGCCAAAGCGCTGGCGCTGGGCGCGGACGCCGTGTTTATGGGATCGGCGATGTTGGCCGCGCTGGGATGCGTTGGCTGTAATTTGTGCTACACCGGACAGTGTCCCAAAGGAATTGCCACGCAAGATCCGAATTTTTCCAAAAATCTGGACATTGATAGTGCGGCTAATAATGTTGCCAATTTCATCAAACACTGCACCGAAGAGGTGAAAATGCTCGCCGGCGCGACCGGACACGACAATATCCACGATCTCTGCAAGGACGATCTGCGTGCCCTTACCCTTGAAGTTTCCCAAATCACCGGCGTTAAACCCGCCGGCGAATAAAATTTTCCAATTAAGAGCAATTCCAAAAACAAAGATAAATTATTATCTTTGTTTTTTGTCTACGCAGGGACATATGCAATGAGATAGCTTGTGGATAAAGGGTAGTGGAAGTCAAACCTCCACTACCCTTTGTCCGCTGTGAAACGGGGTTGAAATTTAGGGGAGGCTTGACCTCCACTACCTCCATTATCTCCTCCGCTACCTTTAAGCTTTGTGTCTGGCTACCAGCTAAATCAGGTAGTCATTTTTTTATAGACAACAATTTTGTTTTTTGGGAGGATGTTTGGTAAAATGGAACAATATGCGCGAGCAAATCAAAATTTTAAATTCAATGATAAATAAAATCAAATTTTAAAATTTAAAATCAAATCCCAAATAAAATTTTAAATCTTAATTTTAATATCAAAACAAGATGTGAGCTCCATTTTAAAACTTGATTTTGGGTTTTAATTTTGTTTAAAATTTATCATTTGATTTTATCATTTATCATTTTGTTTTTAATTTTTGAATATGACGGGATTGTTTTTTGAGTGGTATTTTTTGGAGATACCGCGAAAAATTAAAAAAATCTGGGGAAATTATTTGTGGTTTTTCGGCCGGTATTTTGCGCTGGCTGAGATGGGAAAAGATTTTTTTGCGCCGTGGAAGGGGCTGGTTTTCGCGCGCGAGAAGCGCGGGTTTGAGATTAGCGACGCGTTTTCGGCATGGTTTGGCAATATGATTTCGCGGATTTTGGGCGCGATAATGAGACTGTTTTTTTTGGGCATCGGTTTGGTGTTTGAGCTGGCGGCGCTTGCCGGCGGGATTTTAGCCTATGTTGTTTGGCTGGTTTTGATCCCGTTGATCTTTTATTGTTTTTGGAAGGGGTTGGCGCTGTTGTTGTGAATCGTGCGATTTTTTGCATAATTTTATGAGCAAGAATCCAAATCAAGTGATTACTTTGAAAGCCGTAGAATACATCCGGTTGATTCCGACGGGTTTTTTGGTGGCAATAAAATGGTTGAGCTTGGCGCTTTGGCTTTCGGCGGCCGGGGTTTTGCTGGCCTATTTTTTTCCGCCGCTTGTCTGGATGGCGCGCTTGATAATCTCCGGCTTGCCGGCGTCAATTGATTGGAATCTGTGGCGGGGTGTTTTTCTGGTTGCGCTGTCAATGTGGGCGCTTTGCGTTTTGATTTTGGCGTTCGCGCGGCAAAAACTGACGCGCTTGGGCAAGCAATTGGGCAAAAAAGGAGGCGGTCGCGGCAATGTTTTGGAATATTTTGATTTTGACGCGGCGCGGATATTCAAAAGAACGCTTCCCTATTCTCATTTGCCGTTTGAAAAATTGCTTTTGTATTATATTTTAATGTTTGGAGATTTGTCTTTTTCGTTGAACCGGCTGGGGATTGACAAAGCGGATCTGAAGAAAAAATTGCTGGCGGGAATGAGGGAGCGTTCCAAATCGTTTTCGCGCGAGGATGAAAAGAATATCAAAAGCATTAACGAAGAACGGCGGCGGCAAATTTTTGATGCCGCGCGCCGGATCGTGCTGGAAACCGGCGGCGGCAAAATAACAATTTATTCGCTGTTTTTGGCGTTGTCCGATTCCGATCAAGATTTTCAAAAAATAATGGACGCGCTGGGGATTTTGAAGGAGGATGTTGAGACAGTGGTGTTGTGGCAGGCGCGCCGCCGGGATTATCAAGAGTTTCGCGCAAAATTTTGGGAACGCGATAATTTGCGCTTGGCACTGGGGGGAAGTCCGGCGATGATGGCCGTGGGCGGGTACACGACAACGCTTGACGCTTACGCGCGCGATATCTTTTTGTTTAATCCTCTGCGGCAGGGGGGCGTGGTTTTGCATTCACAAGAGATTGAAAAAATGGAAGCGGTTCTTACCAAAAAGAAAGAAAGCGGAGTTCTGCTGGTGGGCGAGGCGGGTGGCGGCAGAAAAAGCGTAATTTACAATTTTGCCAATCGGGTGTTGGCCGAGTCCGGCCCGAAAGCGCTGAAAATGTTGCGGATTATGGAAGTTGACATTCCCAAGATGGCCGGTGATTTTTTGGACAAATCTTTGCTGGCCGCGGCAATGGAAAGAATATTTTTTGAAGCCGCGAAAGCCAAAAACGTGGTGTTGGTGATTCCCGAAATCAGCAATTATTTGGGGGTTCATTTTGATTCCGAAAAATTAGTGCAAATGGACATGAGCGATATTCTGGGCAAATATTTGGAAGTTGAGGGATTTCGGGTGATTGGAATCACTGATCATCAAGGCTTGCGGCGTTCCGTTGAATTAGCGCCGGCAATCGCGGGCAAATTGGCCAAAATTGAATTAGCGCCGGTGTCTTCCGACGATGCTTTGCGAGTGCTCAAAGAAGAGAGTTTGCGCCGCGAGGCTAAAACCGGATTGACGTTCCGTTTTTGCGCCCTCAAAGAAATCGTGCGGCTGTGTGATTATTTTTCCGGCGATATTGCTTTTCCAAAAAAGGCGGTCAACCTTCTGGACGATTTGGTTGCCGATCGTTTGGCGCGCGCCGGCGCGATTCAAAAAGTTATTACCGCGCCGGATGCGGCAGTGTTCTTTTCGCGCAAATACGGCATTCCGGCCGGCGCGGCCGGCATTGGCGAAAAAGATGTTTTGCTCAATTTGGAAGACCGCATCCACGAAGGATTGATAAACCAGCATGAAGCAGTGAGCGAAATCGCCAATGCTATGCGCCGTTCGCGCGCGACATTCAAAAAACAAAATCGCACCATTGGCAATTTTCTGTTTTTGGGCCCCACCGGTTGCGGGAAAACCGAAACCGCCAAGCAGCTGGCGCGAGTTTATTTCGGATCGGAAAAAAATATGATCCGTTTGAATATGGCCGAATACCAAACCGCCGAATCAATTGAAAAACTTATCGGTGATTCGCGGACTCCCGGATATCTCACTGCCGCGGTGCGCGAAAATCCGTTTTCTTTGCTTTTGATTGATGAAATTGAAAAAGCCGATACGCGCCTGCTGGATGTTTTTTTGAGTATTTTTGACGAAGGTCAAGTCGCGGACGGCTTTGGCCGGATTATTGATTTTCGGCATATTATCGCGATTGCGACATCCAACGCCGGTGCGGACTACATCAAAGAAGCGGTTGATCGCGGCGGCACTTTGGCAAACTTGAAAGAATCTTTTGTTGATAATCTTTTGCGCCGCCACATTTTTAAGCCTGAGTTTTTGAATCGTTTTGACGCGATTGTTCTTTATCGCCCGCTGAATATTGGCGAAATGCGCCAAGTGGCCGGGTTGATGCTCAAAGATATTGTTGGCGGTTTGAAACAAAAAAGGATTGAATTGGAGGTTGGCGATGAATTGCTTGACGCGATAGTTAAAATCGGTTTTGATCCGGCATTCGGCGGGCGGGCGCTTCGCCGCGCGGTGCAGGACAAGGTGGAAAATATTCTAGCTTCCGCGATCTTGTCGGAAAAAATAAAAGCCGGCGATGTTTGCGCGTTTGATTGCCAAAATTGGAGGTTGCTGGTCAACGACGAACGTTTCTCCAGCCGCGATTCTTTGCCTGCCGCGGATCAAGATTTGATTGCCCAATCTTTGATAAATTTGGAAGATCGCGTTCACGAAAGGCTGATAAACCAGCATGAAGCGGTGTCCGAGGTTGCCAACGCGATGCGGCGCGCACATGCCAATTTGAAGGAGTGCCGGCGCACCATTGGCAATTTTCTGTTTTTGGGCCCCACCGGTTGCGGGAAAACCGAAACCGCCAAGCAGCTGGCGCGAGTTTATTTCGGATCGGAAAAAAATATGATCCGTTTGAATATGGCCGAATACCAAAACATTAACTCATTGGATAAATTGATTGGCAATTTGCAGTCTCCGGGATTGCTCACTTCCCGGGTTATTGAACGGCCGCAATCGCTGATTTTGATTGATGAAATTGAAAAAGCCAGTTCGCAGATTTTGAATTTATTTTTAAGTATTTTTGACGATGGCCAATTGACTGATGGCCTTGGCCGTTTGATTGATTTCAAAAATACGATTATTATTGCCACTTCCAACGCGGGAGCGGCCGATATCAGGGAAGCGATTCAAGGCGGCGTTGCGTTGGACGGCCAATTCAAAAAGAAACTCTTTGATCGGTTGTTGCAAGAAGGGATTTTCGCGCCTGAATTTGTCAATCGGTTTGATGCTACCGCGCTTTACCGTCCGCTGGATCGGCAAAAAACCAAACAAGTGGCTTCGTTGATGCTTGATGAATTGCGCCGCGGGCTGGCCAAAAAAGAGATTGAGTTTTCCGTTACCGACGAATTGCTGGAAGCGCTTACGGAAATCGGTTTTGATCCGGAATTCGGCGGTCGGGCGCTTCGCCGCGCGGTGCAGGACAAAATTGAAAACGCGGTCGCCAAGGATGTGCTGTCGCGGTCAATCAAGGCCGGAGATATAATTGAAATAGACCCCGCCGAATGGCGGGTTAAGATAAAAAACAATCGCGTATGCTAATCAATTTGGCAAAAACGAAAAAGTTTTATTGCTTCGTGCTTTTAATTGTCGGTGTTTGTCTTTTTTTTCCTGCCGGCGGGTTTTTCAGTAAAATCATTATGGCCCAAGCAGATCAGGTTTGCGCGCCAAATTCGGTCTCCGGATGCAGGGTTTGCAATTTGGCAGGCACGGATTGGATAGATGACAATTTGAAATGTACCGGCGGGAAAATATGTTTGAACGGCGAATGTATCACTGATTGCCGGAATGAATGCCGGATTACCGGCCTCAAAGAATGCTGGGCGGGCGGTTATCGGGTTTGTGTCAACAACGAAAATACCGGTTGTTTGCATTGGTCGGGAATTTTTGCTTGCCCGGCCGGTGAAAAATGCGCGAATGGAGTTTGCGTTAAGAATTTAAACTCGGCGAATGAAGGGCTGGCGCTTTCAAATTTCGCCCCTTTTGGGATTTTGTCCGATTCAAAGATAATTTTGAAGGTCGTCACGAGTATTGCCGCCAATTGTCGTTATGATTTTTTGAATCGGAGTTTTGATTTGATGTCGGGAAATTTTATCACTTCCGATTATTCAACGCATACCGCGCCGATGTCATTGTTAAAACAAGGAGATTATATTTATTACGTAAATTGCCGCGATGGCAAAGGCAATATTGCTTCCGGGACAATATCATTTACTTATGCTTCAAAAGTTGTCGCGGTCAAGCCTGCCAAGCCTGAGGTTGTTGAGACGCCTGCGTCAGGCGACAGCCAGCCACCGATAATTTCCCAATTGAAACCGTCGGGCGATATTTATTCCAAAGAAGTTGAGCTTTCGTTTCTGACCGATGAATCGGCGCTGTGCAATTATGATGTTTTTGACACAGATTATGATTCAATGGAGAATTCAATGGCTGCCGATAATGGCGGCCTAAATCATCGTCATAAAATAATTTTGGTTAATTCGGGAAAATATGCTTACTATGTTCGTTGTAAGGATAAAGCAGGGAATAAAAATTCTTCTTCGGCCAAAATTGATTTTGAATACACGGGAGCTGAAAGCGGGATTGGTCCAGCAATGGTGAATTTATCGCCTTACGGCGCGATTTATCAAAGCGAAGTTGCCTTGATGGTGGGCACGGATGTTTCGGCCCAATGCCGTTACGGAATTGCGGATATGGAGTTTGACAAGATGACGGATAATTTTGCCACCGATGACGGATTGTTGCATCAGGCGATGGTGAGCCTGGATGACTATGGGCCGTATAATTATTTTGTGCGCTGCAAAGACGATGCCGGCGCGGTTGCCGGCAGTTCAATGGTGGTTTCTTTGGAATATCAGGACCCGACCGTGCTACCCGCCATGCCTGTGAAACAAGTTGATTGCGCTCAATATGTATTGGGCGAAAAAGACGATGTTTGCGATTATGGCCAGAATTGTGTTTGCGATCCGGATTGTGCCAAAAGCGGCGAATATGACGCGGATTGCGATCAAATTATTACGCCGAAAAAAAATATAGACCGGTTTGTGCTTTGGGGATTGATTATCGCGGCGGCAGTCGCTGTTTTTTCGGCGGCAATCTTTGTTTTCAAAAAAATAAAGAAAAATCCCGCGCCGATGTCGGAAAATGAAGGAGAATTTTTGGATTGATAAATAATAACGGCGTGATATAATTGCAAATTATGCGAATAATGATCAAAATATGGAAATTATTGAAAAATTAAAACAGGTAGAGTTAAGAGGACGAGGCGGTGCGGGATTCCCGACATGGCAAAAATGGCAAATGGTGAAAGACGCGTCCGGAGTTGAAAAATATGTGATTTGCAATGTGTCCGAAGGTGAGCCGGCGGTTGCCAAAGACGGTTACATTCTTGAAAAATGGCCCCAAGCCGTGATTGACGGTATTGTTTTGGCGATGGATGCCGTGGGTGCCGATAAAGGTTATTTATATTTGCGCAAAGATTATTTTGACAAATATAAAGACAGTTTGGCACAAATCGTTGGCGATAAACAAATTGAGATAACCCGCGAGCCGGGCGGTTATTTGGGGGGGGAGGAAACCGCGCTTTTGAATTCTGTTGAGGGCGGACGCTGTGAACCGCGCATTAAGCCGCCGTTTCCGCCTCAAGTGGGATTATTCAGATGTCCTACCCTGATAAACAACTTGGAAACTTTGTATTGCGCGGCAAAGATTGCCAAGGGTGAATATAAAAATACGCGCTTTTACACAATTTCGGGTGATTGCGCTTGTCCGGGAGTGTTTGAGCGAGGCGAGAGCTTAACCATTAAGGAAATTTTAGAAAAAACCGGAAATCTGCCCGAAAGTGAGTTTTTTGTGCAAGCCGGCGGCGGGGCCAGCGGCGCGATTCTGTTGCAAAATGAGCTGGATGTTCCATTGAGCGGCGCCGGATCAATTGTGGTTCACGATAAACAAAAAACCGACCCGTGCCAATTGGGATTGCAGTGGATAAATTTTTTCATCAATGAAAATTGCGGCAAGTGCGTTCCCTGCCGCGAGGGAGTCTATCGTTTGAAAGAAGTATTTTCACAAGAACCGGTGGATATTGCCAAAGCCAAAGAAATTGTTAATTTATTGGCCGCTGCCAGCTTCTGCCCCTTTGGCCGCGGCGTTGCCAATTCCTTCGGCTCGCTGATTGATAAACTTTTTTAAATTTGCAATTGGCAGGCGGAAAAGATACAATCTTAATAATCAGATTAAAAGTAAATTAAGCGATTTTTTCCGAAAAAATAAGGAAAAAATAAAAAATTATGCTTGGACAAAGAAGTTGCGAAATGGGGGGGATTGATCCGTTGGAGGGCGCGGAAGAAGAACTGATGCAAGAAGGGGCGGAAAGTAATACAGATATCAACGAAAAAAAAGTAAGTCCCGATATCCAAAGAATAGCTGCGGATATTAGGAAAAGAGAGGGGGAAAAAGCAACAAAGCGAGGTTAGCGGAAATTGGGGAAAAATTAACCAATCGCGACGCTTATAAAAAAGCGGATAGATTTCTAAAAGATTATGAAGAAGAAATAGATATGTGCGGTATTGCAGAGAGCGACTATAAGGATCTTATTAAAAAGATGTTTACGCCACATAAGAAAGATGAGCAAGACGCGGCTTATTTATTAATGGAAGAATATGGAGAAGATGTGATGGTAAAAGTAGCGGATAATTTGCGATCAATTGCACTAAAAGTTGGCGACTCTGTATTTGCGGGAGGTTGCGTAACCTTATTGAGAGTCACAAAAAGAGCGGATCAAGCGGCGCTTGATCATGAGCTTTACGATGTTATCAAAAAAGGATAGAGCTTGCGGGTCAAGGGGTATTTGTTAGAAAAAATTAATTTAATGAATCCGCCGGGAGGCGGATTTTGGTTTTGGAAAGGGGAGTTGCAATTTGGGGGCGAAAAGAGGTAGAATGGGGGATGTGAGAATAGTTTTTAAAAATTATGAAGATTATTATTGATAACCAAGAGGTTGAGGCGCGCGAGGGGCAGACGGTTTTGGAGGTCGCAATTGGCGCGGGGATTGAGATTCCGGCGCTGTGTTATCATCCGGATTTGTGCGTGAAAGCCAATTGCCGGATGTGCTTGGTGGAAATTGAGGGGATTGCCGCTCCGCAGGTTGCGTGCGCGACAAAAGTGAAAGATGGAATGAAAATTACCACGCAGAGCGACAATTTGCAAAAATTGCGCAAAACAAATTTGGAGTTGTTGTTGGGGCAGCACCGGCGCGATTGCGCCAAATGCGTTTGGCAGGGCAAATGCCCGCTGTTGAAATACGCGTTGGAATTGAAGGTTGATTTGAATGCCTATCCTTTACGTAACCCAAAACCCGAAATCATCAAATTCGGGCCCATAATTTTGGACAAATCAAAGTGCATCAATTGCCGCAATTGTGTTGATATGTGCTCGCGGCAAACCGGTTCGCGGCGGGGGAATGAAACCGAATGCAAGTCAGACGGATTTTTGGAAATTGACAGTCGGGGATACGAAAATGGCGTTAAACCTTCTGATGATCCCAAAAAGGAATGTATTTATTGCGGCCAGTGCATTGTGCATTGTCCGGTGGGCGCGCTGGATGTCCAAAGCGCGGTTGACGAAGTGGACGCGCTATTAAAAGACAAAAAAGGCAAAACGTTGGTGGTGCAATTCGCGCCGTCAATTCGGTCGTCAATCGGTGAAATGTTTGGCATACCCTATGGTCAGGTGGTCACGGGGCAACTGGTTGCGTCCTTGAAAAAGCTGGGGTTTGACAAAGTTTTTGATACCAATATGGCGGCGGATTTAACCACGGTTGAGGAAGCCAAAGAGTTGGTGCGGAGGGTGAAAGAAAACAAGCCCTTGCCGATGTTCACTTCTTGCTGTCCGGCATGGATCCGCTATGTTGAATTTTATCGGCCGGACTTAATTCCCAACATCACCACAGTCAAATCGCCGCAAAATATGCTGGGATCATTGGTAAAAACCCGCTGGGCGGAAAAAAACAATGTCAACCCTGAAGATATCATTTCGGTTTCAGTAATGCCTTGCACGGCAAAAAAATATGACGCATTCAAGCCCGAAGAAAGAATAAACGGCTTGCCGCCGGTTGACTTTGTTTTAACCACGCGCGAGCTGGGGCGGTTGTTGCAAAAGAACAGGATTGATTTGAAAGATATGCCTGATGAAATTGCCGATGATCCGTTTGGCGTCTACACCGGCGCGGGAACAATCTTTGGCGCCACCGGTGGCGTGACCGAAGCGGCCACGCGCACGGCGTATTGGCTGATTACCGGCAAGAATTTGGAAAATGTTGATTGCGAAAGTGCGCGCGGCATTGTCGGTCTGAAAAAAGCCGAAGTTGAAATAGACGGCATTAAATTGAAAATTGGTATTGCCAATGGGATGGAAAATGCTAAAATTATTTTGGATGATTTGGCAAAAGATCTCAAAGCCTATGATTATGTTGAAGTGATGGCTTGTCCCGGCGGATGCATCGGCGGCGGCGGCCAGCCCTTGCCGGTGAATGACGAAATCCGCGAAAAGCGCGCCGCAGGGTTGTATTCCGATGATCGCGCCAAAACAATTCGTTTTGCCCATGAAAGCCCGGCAGTGAAGGCGGTTTATGACGATCTGGACAATGACGAGCACAAAATCCACGAAATTTTGCACACGCATTATACCCGGAAAGGCAAAGGGAAAGTTATTCAGAATTAATTTTCAATTTTCAATTTCTAATTTTCATTGAATTTTCAATTTATTAATGAAACAAACAAAATGCGTAGTTGTATTTTTGTTTGATATATTGGAAATTGTTACATTCATTGAAAATTGAAAACTGTTAATTGAAAACTGAAATTATGGTTAAATTATCAGCAATATCAATACCAAAAGAAATAATTTTAACTGTTGCTTTGGTTGGCGTGGCAGTGATTGCGCCGATGTTTCATTCTCAACTAGTGACGGGCATGATTGTTAATGCGGCGCTTTTTGCGGCGGTGACGCTGGTTGGGTTTCGCGCCGCTTGTGCGGTAGCAATAATTCCCAGTTTAATCGCGCTGGGAGTCGGCACGTTGCCGGCGGCGATGGCGGCCATGGTGCCTTATATTATGGCGTCAAACATCGCCCTTGTTGGTATTTTCGCGCTTTTGCGAAAAACCGGTTATTGGCTGGCCGCGGGCGTTGCCATTCTGTCCAAATTTGCTATTCTGGTTTTGAGCGCGACCGCGATTTTAACGGTAATAACCCACGGAAACATCAGCTTGGCGCTGGCATCAATGATGGGCTGGCCGCAACTGATTACCGCGATAATGGGGGCCATTGCGGCGTGGGCGGTTTGTAAAAATATCCGAATAGGTAAAAAATAATCAAGCCCTAAATCTCAAATACTAAATCCTAAATAAATTCAAAATCCAAAAATCAAAAATTCAAAACAAATTTGTTTTTGTTTTGGATTTTAAAATTTGAATTTTGTATTTGTTTAGGGTTTAGAAATTAGGATTTAGAATTTATTAGAAATGGATTTTACCGAAAAAACAACATTAAAAGAAGTTTTGGAGTTCTCCGGCGGGGAAGATGTTTTGGTTAAATACAAAGTGCCGTGCTTGGGCTGTCCCATGGCGCAAATGGAGATGAACGATTTGACCTTGAAAGACATTTGCGCGGCCTATCGGATAGACTTGAAAAATCTTTTGCTTGACCTTAACTTGGCCACGCAAAAATATGGTGGATAAATTGATATTGCGCGGTTTGATTTTTCGCGCTATATTGATAATGTTGTGATAACAATGATAAATAATAATAAACAAAGATATGGCAATTAAAATTTCCAAAAATGTGTTGATTCCGGTCGCCGGCTTGCTTTTGTTCGCGGCGATTGCTTTGGGTGCCTATTTCCTGCCCGGACAATTGCGATTGGGGAAAAATATGCAACCCGATGCCGCGGCGCAAAAGGCGGTTGATTACATCAATGAAAATATGCTTTCTCCCGAAATTCAAGCAACTTTCAAGGATGTTAAGGAAGAAAATGGATTATATTTCTTTAAGCTCACTGTTCAAGAGCAGGATTATGATTCCTATGTAACCAAAGACGGTGCGTTGCTTTTTGCCGCCGGAGTGCCGCAAGCGATTATTTTGGATAAAGATCTGGAAGAAGAAAAAGCCGCCGCGGAAATTGAAAAAAGCGATAAGCCGGACGTGAAATTGTTTGTGATGAGCTATTGTCCTTATGGTTTGCAGGCGCAGAAAATGTATTTGCCGGTTTACAACCTCTTGAAAGACAAGGCTGATATGGGAATTTATTTTGTGAATTACGCGATGCACGGCAAGACCGAGATTGACGAAAACTTGCGCCAGTATTGCATCCAAAAAGAACAAACGGACAAAATAGCGGCTTATTTGGAATGTTTCACTGTTGATACCAAGTATTCGGAATGCACCACCGGCGACTGCGTGGCTGATTATGGCAAGTGCCTGGTTTCGGCGGGGGTTGACCAAAGCAAGCTGAGCGCGTGCATCGCGGCTACCGACAAGGATTTCAATGTTACTGTGGATTATAACGACAAATCAACTTGGATGAGCGAGGTTTATCCCAAATTCGCGATCAACGATGACCTCAACCAGCAATATAGCGTGCAGGGTTCGCCCACGGTGATTATCAACGGCAAAGACGCGTCCGGCGCGCTCACGGTTAGATCGCCGGAAAAATTCAAACAGATTATTTGCGCCGCTTTCAACAGCCAGCCCGAGGAATGCAACACGACTTTGTCCGAAGAACAGCCGTCCCCCAGTTTTGGCGCGGTAACTTCCGCGTCAGCGAGTGCTTCGGGAAGCTGTAATTAACGAGTCGCCACGACTCTGATAAAATTAAAATGATTAAAGTTTATTCAACGCCGTTTTGTCCTTATTGCGTTACTCTAAAAGATTATCTAAAAGATAAAAAAGTTGAATTTGTCGATGTTGATGTTTCGGAAAACGAAGAAGAACGCGATGAAATGATTAAACTCTCTGGACAGATTGGCGTGCCGGTGGTAAATGTTGACGGCAAAATAATTGTCGGTTTTGATAAGGAAGAAATCGACAAAGCGTTGAACATAAAATAAGGACTGGATTATTCAAGCTGACGCGGTTTCCGCGCCAGTTTTGCTAAATAACAAAAAATCCTAAATTCCAAATTCTAAATCCCAAACAATCTCAAATATTAAAATTCAAAATCAAAAACAAATTTCTTTATTCTGTTTTGAAATTTAATTTTTGGATTTTGAATTTATTTAGGATTTAGAATTTTGGATCTAGGATTTCAACAAACATTTATGAAGATTGCAATCAACGGTTTGGGGCGGATTGGGCGCCATGTTCTCAAAATTATTATTGACAAACGCAAGAATTTGGAGATTGTTGCGGTTAACGATTTGGCTGACCCCAAAACCATCGCCCATCTTTTGAAATACGACTCAATCTATGGCCGTTGGGAAAAAGAAATTAAAGTGAGCGAGAAAGAGATTATTGTCAAAAGTAATAAAATTTGCCATCGAATTGCGATTTTTGCGGAATCCGATCCCGCAAAGCTGTCTTGGCGAAAATTGGGAGTGGATGTGGTTTTGGAATGTACCGGCTGTTTTTCCAGATACAACGACGCGGCAAAGCATTTGATCGCTGGCGCAAAAAAAGTGATTATCTCGGCGCCATCAAAAGACCCTGATAAAGTCCCGTCATATCTTTTGGGAATCAACGCCGACGAGTATGATCCGGCAAAAACCGATGTGATGGATATGGGGTCGTGCACCACCAACTGCTTGGCGCCGGTGGTAAAAGTTTTAAATGATAATTTCGGTATTATTAAAGGTTTTATGACCACAACGCATGCCTATACCAACGACCAAAAAATCTTGGATGTGGCGCACAAGGACTTACGGCGGGCGCGCGCGGCCGCGATCAACATTATTCCCACCAGCACCGGCGCGGCAAAAACTATCGGCAAGGTGATTCCCGAAATGCAAGGCAAATTGGATGGCATTGCCGTGCGGGTTCCCGTTGCCACCGGCTCAATGGTGGATTTGGTTTGTGAGTTAAATGAAGCTGTGTCGGTTGCCGAAATCAACGCGGCGTTTGAAAAAGCCGCGGCCAAAAAACCGCTCAAAGGTATTATGGCCTATGAAACCGAGCCGCTGGTTTCAAGCGATTTTATCGGCAATACTCATTCGTCCATTTTTGATTCCAAGCTTACAATGGCAAACGGCAATATGGCAAAAGTTTGCGCGTGGTATGACAACGAATGGGGATATTCCACCCGCCTGGCCGAATTTGCCGAATTCGTAGGAAATAAATTGTAAAAACTCCAAAAAATACAAATGAGCAAAAAAGAGATATTTATTTTAATATTTGGAATATTGCTGTTACCTTCGATTTGTTCTGCGAATGTAGTGTTGCCAATGTTATTTTTAACGTTTCCAATGATGATGCCGGCGCTTATTTTTGTGGTTTGGGCTGAGGCATTAGTGGTTGCCAATTATTTTAAAAATAAAGAAAATGGTTCGAGTTATGCTTTCATTAATTATTTTTGGGCGGTACTAATTGCAAATATAGTAAGTACGATTGTCGGGTTGCCCCTTGCATCATTTGTTGCGATGTTTACACCATTTGGCTTGATTCGGGAGGGTATCCAATTGTGGATGATTATTACCGGTTTCTTTCTTAATTTGCTATTATCTTTCTTCGCATCTATTTGGATAGAGTATGTCGTTTTAAAAAAAGTACTTAAAAATGAACTTAAAAAAGATATTGGCAAAGCAGCGCTAAAAGCAAACTTAGTGAGCTACACTGTTTTATTTGGATTTGTTTTTTTAGTAATTTTATTGTCTTCTTTTAACGAACAGCTAAATTTTTTTAAAAACCCTTTTACTTTTGAATATCTATTACTTTTTTCGGTATTATTTTTACCGATTATAATATTTTATACATTTTTTGTAAAAAAGACGGGATGGGTTTTGAATTTACTGAAATATGGCATTTTAATTTTGATAGAATTACTTTTAATTCAGCATTTTTGGGTGCCAAATATTTTTTATCCAAATGAATTATATGGCAATTTGTATAATTTTTTCAATCATCAAGAAGGGGCAATGTGCAACCGCAACGAACCATGCGCCGAAGGGTACGGCTGTTTGTCTGGACGATGCGTAGATTTGTCAGAGCAACAAAAAAATGTTCGTTGTGATTTTGATAGCCAGTGTGCCGAAGGATATAGGTGTGTTAATGATCTTGGAAATAATTATAGTGAGTGTGTTAAGCTTGAAGAACAAAGAGAAAGGTCATTTTGTGTTTTTAGTAGAGATTGCGCCTCGGGTTATGTATGCCATTCGGGAAAGTGTATTTCAGAAAAAACTCACTTTTGTTCTTCTGATAACGATTGCTGGCAGGATTATGTTTGCTCCGAAGATAATATTTGCGTCAAAGCATTGCGATTACCATTAAAATAATAAAGAATGAAAAAGAGTGATAATAATTTTGCGTATATTGATGGTGCGAATTTGTATAATGGCAGTAAAAGTTTGGGCTGGAAGCTGGACTACCGGCGTTTTAGAGTTTGGTTAAAAGATAAATATTCCGTTGGGCGCGCCTATCTTTTTATTGGATTGGTTCCAAAAAATAAAGATTTATATGCTTTTCTGCAAAAGATAGGATATACTTTAATTTTTAAAGAAATCGTTTATTACGGAGAGGGGAAAGTTAAGGGTAATTGTGATGCCGATTTGGTTTTATACGCAGCATGCGATGCTTATGAAAATAATTGCGACAAAGTAGTGATTGTTTCGAGTGATGGCGATTACGCAGGGTTGATTAAATTTCTGATTGGAAAAAATAGATTAAGGATGGTTTTGTCTCCGAGAATGAGCGACAGCTGTTCCATTCTAATTAAGAGAATTGGTGCGCCAATCGCGTATATTGGCGATCAAAAAGACATGCTTGAGCTAAAAAGAAAAAACCCCCAATAGAGACTAACCTCTGTCAGGGTTCTTTTCGTGGTAATGTAAATTCATTATAGCAATCATAAATTAAATGTCAATTAAAAAACCTATGATAAAAAAAGGAGAACTTTATTATCCGGACGCGGCGACAAAAAAACGGGCGTGGTTGAAGTCGAAGGGCGTGTATGCTTTGGCCGAGAAAAATCCAGTGAAGTTTTGGGAAAATGTCGCCAAGGAGCTTTTGTGGCGCAAAAAATGGAACAAGGCCT
>CAZFZI010000002.1:3216-35636 GCA_964523275.1 uncultured Candidatus Saccharibacteria bacterium | reverse complement strand
ATCCCTTGATAATATCCGCTTCACAAACTTGCGCTTCCAAATCCATTCTCAATAATCTCCTGTGAATTTTCTGCCCTTAAAATACACCAAAAAAAATACTGTCAACCCCGCAACGAAAAACATTCCGACATTCTGCAGAACGTTGGAATGTCCGCTAACCGCATCCAGGACAAAACTATTCTGGTATTCTGCAGAATATTGGAATAGTTAATATATATTTTTGTTGAAATTTGATTCAACAGCAGAAATTGCTTAACCTTTTGCTACTTCAATGATGGCGGCAAATTCTTTGGGGTCAAGGGACGCGCCGCCCGCCAGCAGGCCGTCATAGCCGGCTTCCCGCAGATAGGACGCGGTATTTTTGGAACTTACCGATCCGCCGTAAAGCAGGGGGATTTTTTCATTGGTAATGTTTTTGACAAATCGGCTTATCACCGCGGCCTCGTCGGAATCGCATGCCTGCCCCGTGCCAATGGCCCACACCGGCTCATAGGCAATCATCACCGGCGCGGAATTCAAGTCAACATCTTTGAGCCCCTCCCGAATCTGCGCCTCCACAATATCGGTGATTTGCCCATCAATACGCTGTTCACGCGTTTCGCCGCAGCAAAATATCGGCGCAAGGCCCGCCGCCAGCGCGGCTTTGATTTTTTTATTGATCGCTCCATCGGTTTCTCCAAAAATATGCCTCCTTTCGGAATGCCCGATAATCACATAGTTGCAGCCGGAATTTTTCAATTGTGTTGGCGAAATTTCACCGGTGAACGCGCCCGCGTTTTCCCAATGGCAGTTTTGCCCGCCCAAAGCAACCGCGCTCTTCAAAACTTCTTTTGCCAATTCCAAATAGCAAGCCGGCGGACAAAGCGCAACTTTGGTTTTTGAACTTTTTTTGATCCCCTTTTGATAGCCCAAAAGAATCTTTTTGGCTTCAATTTTGTTTTCCGGATTGCACTTCCAATTGCCAATGATGTATTTCATAGATTTTTTATAATTTCATTTTAATTTTAAACGTTCCAGCGAATTTATCAACAATCGGGAGGTTTTGGCATCAGCCCCTTGGACTTCCCCGATCTGCGCGATCAGCGAATCAATCCGTTCATTGGCCGCCCGCGCCAACGCCAAGGATGATTTGCCACTTTCCTTGTTTTTGTTTTTTTGCCAAACCGCCAGCAAACTTTTTATGCTTCGCAAAGCACCTCCCCAAATTTTGCTTTGCGGCTTTTTTATCAATCCTTGATCAACATAGCGATCAAAGTCTTCTGTCAGTTCATCAACGCTCAAATTGTCATCTTGCGAGAATGTTTGGTCAATCGGGCCGTTGCCCCCGGCGTTAATTTTTAGAATTGTTTCTTGATCGCCAATTTCCAAGATTCCCCGTGTTTCAAACCCAACCGGAATGTTGCCAAAAACCCGCGGCGTTTGAAGAATATCATTTTTGACCGCTTGCGTTGTGAGAGTGAAAAGCCCATCGCCGGTTCCCTGCAAATCAATTTGGTATTGCTCGCCGGTATCCTGGGGCAAATAGACAAACTTTTTTGCGCCGTCAATTTCAAATGCCGCGCCCGGAATTTCGTTTTTGGGGCCGATGCCGGCAACATCCTCAATGATGTTGCCAAACTGATCGGTGATCTTTATCGCCAGCGGACTTTCAATTTTGATGGCCGTTCCCCAAAGCCGGCACAAGTTGTTGTCCGCCAGCAATTGCACCCGAGCAACAATCTTTCCGTTTGGAACCGCAATGTTGTTGCCCGAAATAATGCCAACTATTTTTTGGCGTATGCCGTCAAAGCTGGGCATTTGGCCGTGCTTGACGGCCGGCGCGTACAAAGTGTTTGCATCGCTTGCCAGCCGGCGATTGGCCGACTCAAACGGAACGGTGTCATCACCGTTGGCAATGTCAAAAAAATCATAATGGTTGTGAGTGCCGTCAGGGTTAACCCAATCCTGCAGATTGGAAAAGGTTGCCGATTTGCAACCAACAATATTGTAGGAATCAATTTCCTTGGCCAAAAAATCTTCCGCGAGCATTGCATCAAACTCGGAATGAAAATCAATCGCGTTTTGAGTTGCCGCGCCGTTCAGTCCCACGCCGGCCAAATATATCCGTGTTTGGACATAATCCTGCTCGTTTGTTTGGTTGATGCCAAAAACCGTCGTGGGCTTGACCTTACTCAACCACGCGCCTTTGGCGGAAAAATACGCCTGGCTGGGCAATAAATCATAGGCCGCGGGCATATTTTGGGAAATTTTTTTCAATTCCTGCGGGTTGAGACCGAACACGCCAAAATCAGTGCCGTGAATCAGCGCCCGGCCGGCAAGCGGCGCGCCCAAATTGGGCACGCCCACAAACACCAGTTTGTTGATCTTGGGTTCCGAAATTTGTGCAACATATTTTTTGACGATCAACCCGCCCAAACTGTGGGCGATCACATCAACTTTGCCCATGGGCGAAATTGCCGCCAATTGCCCAATCCTTTCTGCCAACAAATCACTGTTGGTGATATCACGCTGGCTGGTATTTTCCGGTTTTGGATAGACCCCGCTGGCGCCATAGCGCCAATCATAGGGAAAAGTGTAGAAAGTTTGCTCGCCGCTGTCCTCATTGACATCATACCCCTGCCCCGCAAACTCATCCATCAACCCTTGCGAGTAATCATAATCCCAATAAAATGGGATAATCTTTGTCTTTATAACTTGTCCCAATGATAAAGCATCGTTATATGGCGTTAAATCGTTTTGAAAAGAAAGATCGTCTAAAAAATCATCAGGTGTTGACCAAAAAACTTTTTCCAAATCTAGCCATAAGAGATCTTCATTGTTTCTAATTTCCGTGCTTAATAATCCCGGCACAAACAAAACCGGCGTTCTTGATAGAATTTTCACTTCCGGCGCGGGATCAAAAAATTCCTCCGGCGGCGCGATCAGATCAATCACAACAACTTCGTCGGCACGACAAACTGCCGCCTCGTTGGGCAAGCGTAAATCAACCTCCGAGGCATCAAACAAATCATCGGGCGGCGGGGCCAAATCAATGGTCATCTTTTCATCCGCGCGACAAATCACCGCCTCGTTGGGCAAGCGTAAGTCAACCTCCGAGGCATCAAACAAATCACTTGGCGGCGCGACTAAATTAATCGTGGTGGTGGCATCCGCATCCTCAATCACAATTTCCGGCAGTTCTTGCGCAAAAGAGTATGCACATAAACACATTGCAATAAACAAAAATGGGATAATTTCAAATCCGGATTTCATTAATTTATTTTTATGGCAAGTTTCCAAAACTCATAACAAACATTACATAACAAAAAGCAATAGACAATAACAACCCCAGAAGAATCAATAAAAAGTATTTTAATAATTTATTTTTTGGATGATAAAAATTAATAATATAAATAAAACTTCCCAAAATTCCAATAAATTCAACTAAATAAATAAATTTGGCAAGATTAGCCGACTGGGGAATTACCAATAAATTAAAACTTAAAATACCACCCTTAACGCTATTGCCCAATACCCAATAATAAACAGCCTTACCCACTGTCCCTGTCCACAAGATTTCCGGGATTAAAAACATTGCGCCAAAAATTACCAGCCAAATTTTTTGCTTTTTCGTCATATTATTTTGTTATTTTATTATTTATTTTATCGCACAAACTCTCGCCGGGAGGCAAATTTGTGGAGGTTTGACCTCAAGAATTCGCGTTTGAGGTGAAACCTCAACGAATTCGCGGCGGATGATAACGCAAACGTTGGCGCCAAACCTCGGAATACCTTTTTTGTTATTTTTTTATTTTTCATTCTATATTTTTTGCCATAGCTAAATTTATATAATGTCGTCAATTTATTTGCTGATCGCGTTACTGTTTGCGCTTTCAGCCAAATCTAAAAACAACGCCTCAAACCCGGACGTATTCACCCAATAATTTTGCGGATTGGCACGCAGGCATTTGGCCAATTCTTTTCTTTGCGCGGTTATTTTATCGCCACCACCGCTACCGCCCAGAAAGATATTAGAATATTTTCCATCAAAAAAAGCAACATAGGAAATTCCGTTCTTTTCTTTCAAGCCAATTATCTCAATCAACTCGGAAATCTGCTTATCCTGGGCGCCGCCCGAAGTATTCAAATGTTTCGCTTCACAAATAAAAATTTTGTTTTGGGCTTTAATAATTAAATCCAATGTTTTATTTTGTTTTTTAGTTTTAATTTTAATTCCCAAATTTTTGCGCACACTTTTCAAATTAATCCTTTTAGAAAATTTCATTACAACACATTTTTTGATTTTAAAATCATTCCAATCAAAAACCTCCTCAAACCCCAATTTCTCAAGAATTTTAACAAGCTTTTTTTCTCCGCTTTTGCCTTTCTTGCTTGATGAATTTTTATCAATCAGCGCCTGCACCCATTCTTCAGGAACAGCCTCATTCAAAATTCTTTTCGCGAAATATTTTTCAGCAATTTTCTCTAATAATCAGATTTCATTTTTCGCATCGGCGATAATATTGTCACAAGCATTAACAAAACAAGCAAATTCCGAACAGTTGGAATGCTTGCCGATTATTTTTGAAAGCTGGCCAAAATACCTATCAATCACTTCACGTTTTTCATTGCTTTTAACCAAAGTGCGAATAGTGATTAATATACTTTTAATCTCTTTTGCGTTTTGAATATATTTATCCAAATCAGGATGTCTTTCATCAAAAACATAAGCGTCATCCAATAATTGCTCCGGATTATTCTTTGATATTTCAAAATAGTGAAGATTGGTTTTCATATTTTTGAGAGTAGATCAGATTCAAAAGCCTGTAAGCTAAATCAAACGACATTCTTTTGCGATTATTGTCCCTGAAATTTGTTAAGAAAAACGAAAAGTATTTTTCTCGGTTCAACTGAAGGCTTTCATTGAAAAATTCCATCAGATCAAGTTGCTCTTTAACAGAAACATCCTTTTGAAAAAGCAGGTGTGCCATATTCCGCGAAGTGCTTTTCCCGACCAGACCGGCAATATTATACTTCCTAATATCTTCAAGTTGGATTTTTTTACCGTTTTTGCTGTCAATCGCGCGCAAAAATAAGATATTTTTATCAAGCAGATTTTTAATATCATGATTTGTTTTAAAAACTTTTTTGTTTTTAATATTTTCCAATGCCATTGGGACTTCACAATCTCCGGCATCAATATCATTTTCAGTTAATCGAGAAATTCCCAATTTATTTTTAGTTTCTTTTATTCTACCGATAAACTCTCCCCCGAATTGCCAGCCAAATTTTTTTTCAAATGTTAGCTTGATTTTTTTATTTTCAGGATAAATCACCGCGTCAACGATATTTTTTGGCAATCCCTGATTCCTTGTAAAATAAAAAGCGATAACGTTATAGGTGGTATCGTCAAAAACTTGCCGCAAAAAGATATTTAATTTCACAATTTGGAATTTTTCAAAAAACAAATCTCTTGCCTTTTGCGAGTTTTGCGCGCATAAAAAATTCAAGGGCACAATAATTATCCCTTCGTGGCAGTTCAATATGGATTTAATTGAAACTTGATACAAGTCTTCAAAAATAGCATTTTCGCCGGAAAAAAATTTTTGTTTAATTTCGCGCGATGCCTTGTTTTTATGCAAATAAGGAGGATTGGTACAAACAAATTCATAATTTCGCGGTGCATTAATAGAGTCATTATAAAACACTTTTTTACCATCAACATAATCTTGATCACAATCAAAACCCGTTGCACTTTTGGCTCCGTTGCCTTCAACCCAGTTTAATAATTCACAATTGCCGGCAAACGGATCAACCACCCTTTTCCCCGCGACAAAACCTCCCAATCCTTGCAAAATATAATTGGAGTTGGTAGTAAAAAACTGCCCCAAACTCTTTTTTTTAATGGCAAAATCAGTATCCATTCAATTTGATAACCGCTATGATTTCATTTTAGCAAAAGCAAGCAAAAATCGTAAATAAATATATGTTTTACCTGTCTCTTGAAAGCCGCCAATCTCGGCACATAATTGATTACGTAATCAATTACGTAATCCGGTAATTAACATCAACGCTATTGTTCGCGCAGGTAGGCGGCGACAGTTTCGGGTTCAATGGTGGAAATTTCAATCTTGGTGCCCATTTCAAATCCGGCCATAATCGCGGTTTTGGGCACGATCGTCAAATGCCAGTGATAATAGGAATAATCTTTTTTGTCGCAAGGCGCGGTGTGCAGATAGAAATTATAGGCCGGGTCGCCCAAGGCTTTGTATAGCTTTTTAATCGCCATCGCCAATATCTGGGTGAGGCTTTTTCTTTGCGCCAGATCAATATCTTCAAACCGCGGCGAGTGGAATTTGGGAGCGATGATCACCTTAAATGCCGACTTGGAAGCAAACGGACAAAACGCGGCAAAATCCGCGTTCTCGTAAACCAAGCGGGCGCGATCTTTTAATTCAAACTCATTCATCGCGCAGGAAAGGCATTTTTTATGCGCGCGCCAGTATTTTTTTGAATTTTCCAGCTCGCCAAGCAAATCAACGTCAATCAGCGGGCTGGTGATGATCTGCGAATGAGGATGTGATTGAGACGCACCGACCTCAACCCCATGATTGTGAAAAATTGAGATATATTCCACAAATTTGGATTTTTTCAATTCCAAATAACGCAATTGATACGCGGTGATAATCTCCTCCACTTGAGGCAAATCCATCAAGCCGATGTGCAAATCATGATCGCGCGGAATCACCAATTCGCAAAATCCAACCGCGTCAACCGAGCGATAAACCGGGCCGATATTATGCTTGCAAACTTTAGCGCCGGAGGGGGCGCAAAACGCCGGAAACTTGTTGGGAATCACCGCCAGCGTCCAATTGCTTGGCAACATTTGATCCGCGGCAATCTTGCCGCCGGAAAACGCCAAAAGCGGGCCGGATTGGACGGTCAAATTGCAAAACGGACATTTTGCCAAATCCATCTTGACAATCTCTCTTTGCCGTTTGTAGGCTTCGGGAGGTTTGCCGCGCCCGGGCGCGATCACCACCCAATCTTTGGAAGCAACATCATAGCGCAATTGCGACGGACAGCATTTATTTTGTTCTTGTTCCATAAATTCCTTTGATTTTATTGGCGCGAACGCGCAAAAGGTCAAGAAACATTTTAAACATTGATGAAATTTCCACCGTGTGGCGCGCGTCGCTTTTCCAGACAACGCCAACTTCGGCAACGCGATATCCTTTCATTTTTGCCAGCATCAAAATTTCGGCATCAAACACAAAGCCGTCAATTTTGCAAAGCGGTAAAATTTGGACAGCCACAGGCGCGGTAATCGTCTTAAACCCGCATTGAGTGTCGCGAATACCCCAAGTGCCGGCCAAAATATCAGCAAGCACGCGATAGCCCCATCCCATAAATTGGCGAAACAATGGTTGCGATAAAGCAATTTTGGCACCGAGCGCGTGGCGCGACCCAATCACAATCCCATAGTTTTCTTTAAAATATGGCAACAATTTTTCAATTTCTTCAATCGGCGCGGAATTATCCGAATCCATAAACAGCCGAACACGACCTTTTGCCGCCATCAATCCTTGGCGAACAACGAAACCTTTGCCCCGATTTTTTTGATTGTCAATTAGTTTCAATCTGGCCACCTTGCCAATCAGCCCCTCCGCGATTTGCGCGGTTTTATCCTTGGAGCCGTCATTAACTACAATAATTTCATAAGAATAGGCCTGATTTTTTAAATAATCGCCAACAGCAGTCAATGTTTGCGCCAAGCGCCATTCTTCGTTATAAGCCGGAATAATCACCGAAAGATAGACCTCTTTGCCGTCCCGCAGGCGATTGCCGTTATTGGCGCGCGCGTTATTTCTGAAACGATGATTGGTTTGGCGGCGCGGGCGATTGCCGATTCTGCCGCCTTCATTGTTTCCGTTATTTCTTATTGCCATTTTTCGTTTTTATGGGTCTGTTGCCAAATCGCTAGCAAACCCATTATTATTTAATTTACCACAAAAACAATCTCCAAACAAAAACCGCGATGGTTCGCAAAAGCAAAACTTTTGCGAACCATCGCCGCAACCGGTTATCCCGTGTTATTCGCCATCAATTTCATTTTCTGCTTCCGGCAATTGGGTTAATGCGCGACAACCGTCGGGAAAAACCGCCAGAGTGTGTTCCCAATGAACGGCAACGCTACCGTCTTTGATTTTGTAGGTTTGTTTGTCGCGCGCCAAAATAATCTCCGGATCGCCGGCGGTGATCATCGGCTCAATACAAAACGTCATTCCGGCTTTTATCACCGGCCCCTTGTGTCGCTTGCCATAATTCAAAATTTGGGGATCTTCGTGCAATTTTTTGCCAATGCCGTGGCCGCACAAATCGCGCACAACATGGAACCCTTGGCTTTCAACATAACGCTCAATAGTATTGCCCACATCGCCGAAAGTATTCCCCTGACGGGCCTTCTTGATGCCGTATTTCAATGATTTTCTAACCGCCTTTATCATCCGGCGCAATTCCGGAGCAACTTCTCCCACCGCGACAGTAGCGGCCATATCAGTATGAAACCCCTTATAAATCATCCCCGCGTCCAAACTCACGACATCGCCGTCTTTGATGATTCTTTTTTTTGAAGGCACCCCGTGAACCACTTCATCGTTAATGGAAACACAGATCACCGCCGGATAACCGCCCTCGCCCAAAAAAGACGGCTTGCCACCGGCTTTGGCGATCATATCCGTGGCCAAATCATCCAGTTCCCAGGTAGATACTCCAGGCTTCGTTTCTTGCTTTAACTTTTCAAGAATCAAAGCTAAATGCTGACCACCCTCGGCCATAATTTCAATTTCTTCAGAGGTTTTAATCGTAATCATTGAATTTGTTAAAACTGCCCCCGCCAAGGCGGGGGCAGTAAAATTTACACTTCATAAACTTTGAAACACGGACCCAGCGCGGCAATAATATCGTCAAAAACACTTTCCACATACTGATTGGCGTTAATCTTTTTTAGATTATATCCTGTTTTGCGATAATAATTTTCCAAGGGCGCGGCAGTTTCTTCATATTCAGCCAAACGCACCTTGATGGTGGAAACATTGTCCAAATCCCGGTGCATCAAGCGCGAGCCGTCAAGCGGACAGCGCTTTAAATCAGCGTTTTCCGGAATATAAAGTATGGAATGACGCATTAATTCGCAAATCCGGCGGTTGCTGTTGCGAAAAATGGTCTGATCTTGCGGTAAATCAAGAAAAAAAATGTGGATATTTTCTTTGCCGTATAATTTTTCCAAAACCGGCATTTCAATTTCGGCCTCAGCCATTGATCTTGGAGAGCCCGATAAAATCAGCGATTTGCCCAGCTCGTAGATTTCGGCAATCCGCTTGTTCATCAAAAAGGCTGTGAATTCCACCGAACATAAAACTCCCTTCTTCCTTTTGGCGTGTTCTTCGTCCACAGAATATTGCTTGCCGTCAATCTGAATATGAGCGCCAGGCTTGGCATTTTTGAATTTTTCTTCCAAGATCCGGCTGGTATCCAGATTATAAAAATAGAATTTGGAAGCCAGCAATTCGGATTGAGTCCCCTTACCTGCTCCCGGAGGGCCAAAAAGTAAAATTGCTTTTTGAACTTGATTGCCGTTGAGATTTTTTAAAATCGCTTTGTTAAAAAGTTTCATATTCGCGCATTTGAAGTTGTGCTTTGATTTGACGCACTGTTTCCAAGATAACGCTTACCGCGATCAAAAGCGATGTGCCGCCGATCAAGAAGGAAAATGCGTTAACGCCGGTGAACGGCCCGATAATTTGCGGCATTATCGCAATGAGCCCCAAAAATACCGCGCCCAATAATAAAACTCTGTTTAGAATATAGCGCAGAAAATTGGCAGTGGGATGTCCCGGGCGAATACCGGGCACAAATCCTCCCATCTTTTGCAAATTATTTGAAATTTGCTTGGGGTCAAAAGTTACCGCGGTGTAAAAATAAGTGAACATCACCACCAAAGCAAAATAAGAAATCATATAGAACGCGCTATCAGTGGCAAAAAGACTGATTGTTGTCTGTGCCACGCTTCCGACCCAGCCGCCAGCCGATTCAAAAAATTGAGCCACCATCGCCGGAAAAATTAGAATTGAAAGCGCGAAAATAATTGGAATCACCCCCGCCGGATTGATATTCAAGGGCAAGTAAGTGGAAACTCCTCCTGCCATTTTCGTTCCCCGCACGCGCTTGGCATAGGATACGGGAATGTTCCGCCGCGCTTCATTAACCAGCACCACCGCGGCCACCATCGCAATCGCCATCGCGAAAAACGCAATATAGCCGGGAGCCATTGAAGAATCATAAACTTCAATCATTTGCCTGATATTGCGAGGAAAATCCGCCATAATACCGGCGAAAATCAACAAAGATACGCCATTGCCAATACCTCTTTCGGTTACCAATTCTCCAACCCACATTAACAACATCGCACCGGCCGCAATCATAAACAGCGCGGCAATCATTTCCAAAACGGAAGAAAAACGCAAAATGTTGGCGCTTGGACCACTCAACAAAGAAATCATCGCCCACCCCTGAAGCATCGCCAGCGGCACAGTGGCAATGCGCGCGTATTGGTTGAATTTCGCCCGTCCGGCCTCGCCTTCTTCTTTATACATTTTTTCCAACGCCGGAAAAATCATCGTCAGCAACTGAAAAATAATAATCGCGGTGATATACGGACCAAGCCCAAGCATCACAATGGAAAAACGATCCAGCGAACCGCCGGTGAACGCGCCCAACAATTGAAATATTTGAAAATCACCGAAAAATCGCGCCAGCTGTTCGGAGTCAATCCCCGTGATCGGGATATTGGCCATCAGGCGAAAAACCGCAAAAGCGCCCAGCACAAATAAAATTTTTTCGCGAAGCTCTTTAATCCTGAAAACTTGAATAACTGTTTGATACCACATTGAATTTAAATTCCAAATTCTAAATCCCAAATCTCAAATAAATTCAAAAATCAAATTTTCAAATCCAAAACGGAAAGATTTTTGTTTTAATTTTTGAATTTTGATTTTTGATTTTGTTTGGGATTTGAGATTTGGTTCTTGGGATTTTTATTTTATGGTTCCGCCGGCTTTCTCAATCTTTTCTTTGGCAGACGCGGAAACTTCACACCCGCAAAGATTTAAATTTTTAGAAATAATGCCTTTGCCCAATATCTTCACTTTTGGATATTTGCCGCCAACACGGCAAACAATATCTTTTTCAACCAAAACCCGAGGGCTGATTGTTTCCCCTTTTCCAAATTTGGCTTCCAATATTCCAACGTTCACAATCTCCGGTGCAAAACCCACGGGGTTGTTTTTATAACCCCTCAATTTGGGATAGCGTTTCAAAACCTCTCGCACGATCGGGCAAAATTTTCTTCCGGCGCGGGCAGTCTGCCCCTTGCCTCCATGGCCGGAATAGGTTCCCCGTTTGCCGCCGCGGCCAATGCGTTTCCTGATTTTGACCGAAGCTGTCTTGGTTAATTGATGTATCTGCATAAAAATAGTTAATTTCAATATCTGGTTTATTGGACGGCCGGGATTTCTTTTTCTTCCGATTTTTCAACCTTCTCCGTTTGCGCGCCATCAACGCTTTTTGCCGATTGCATCTGCAAATATTCAAACGCTTTCATTGTCGCGCGCGCGTTATTCAGCTTGTTTTTTGTGGTTCCCAGCACTTTTGAAGAAATATCCTTAATCCCCGCCAGCTGGCAAAGCAAGCGCACCACGCCACCGGCCATCAACCCCCGCCCTTTGCGCTGAGGTTTGACAATCACTCGCGCCGGACCAACTTTGGCAATTACTTCGTGCGAAATGGTTCCTTTAACCACGGGAACCGTAATCATATTTTTTTTGGATTGCGCGGTAGCTTTTTCAACCGCTTGCGCCACATCCGACCCCGAAGCCACCCCCAATCCAACCTTCCCCGCTTTATCGCCGCTAACTATGATGGCGCGGAAACGCAAACGGCGTCCGCCGGCGCGCGTGTGTGAAACTCGCGACAAATCCAGCAATTTGGAATCAAAATTATCTTTTTTGCGGCCATCATCGCGACGACCAAAACCGCCGCGGCCGCGGCCTCCAAAACGGCTGTCGCCTCTCGGTCTTGAAAATCCGCCCGGTCCTCCAAAACCCGATCTTTTGCGATCAGCGCCCGGAACTGTCGGCGTTGCCGCGCTTCTGTTTTGAGTTGTTTGCGTTGTTTTTGGTGCCTCCATAAAATAATCTTAAAGTGTAAAGCGAAAAGTATAAAGCAAGAATGCGGATTCGTATTTTTGCTTTTAGCTTTGCGCTTTTAGCTTTGCGCTTTTAAAATTCAAGTCCGCCTTGCCGCGCGCCGTCAGCCAAACTTTTCACACGTCCATGATAACGATATCCGCCGCGATCAAAAACCGCGCCAGTGATCTTTAATTGTTGCGCTTTTTTTGCTATTTCCAGCCCAACCGCGAAGGCCAAAGCGCATTTTGACGACAAGCCGTCTTTTGCTTCAGTCGTTCCGGCGGCAATTTTCAAATCATCGCAAGCCGCCAAAGTGGCACCTTTTTTATCATCAATCAATTGAACGGAAATATGCTTGTTGGAACGAAAAACGCACAATCTGGGCCGCAACGCCACTCCCGCCACCTTGGCGCGCACGCGACGGTGCCGGTCATCCCTTCTTTTCAATTTATGTTGTGTTTTGTTACTAGTGCTCATCTTGAAATCTTAAAGTGTGAAGCGGAAAGTGTGAAACAAAAATGCGGATTCGTATTTTTGCTTTTAACTTTGCGCTTTTAACTTTGCGCTTTTTTATTTGGCGGCCCCGGCAGCTTTCTTGCCCACCTTCCGGCGCACTTTTTCACCGACATAGCGAATACCTTTGCCCTTATAGGGTTCCGGCGGACGCACTCGGCGGATCTGCGCGGCAACTTTTCCCACTGATTCCTTATTACACCCGGAAACAGTAATAATATTTTTTTCCACTTTAAAAGAAATATCCTCGGGTTTGGCGATGGCAACCGGATTAGTGAACCCCATATTCAAAACCAAATTATCTCCTTCAAGAACCGCGCGATAACCAATGCCCTCAATCTGCAACTGCTTGGCAAAGCCATTGCTTGTTCCCTCAATCATATTCGCCAGATGCATTCTCACCGTGCCCCACATCGCGCGCGCGAATTTGCTTTCGTTTTTGGGCAAAACTTTCAGCAAGCCATCTTCTTTGATAACCGAAACCTGCGATCCGAAATCGCGAGCCAGCTCGCCTTTCACGCCCTTCACCTTCACCAGCGATTCATCAATTTCCACTTGGATTCCCGCGGGAATTATAATCGGTTTTTTGCCTATTCTGCTCATGTTTCAAATTTAAAATTTAAATATCAAAAATTTTGATTCTTGATTTTTCAATTTTGATTTTTTATATTACCAAATCTCGCAAAGCATTTCACCGCCGATATTCTGTTTCTTCGCGTCGTATTCAGTCATCAGCCCCTTTGAAGTTGAAATAATGCCAATACCGCGCCCTTGCTTAACTCTTTTGATATTGCTTGCCGCCACATAAATCCTTTGTCCGGACTTGGAAACTTTTTTGCACCCGGCCACCGCCGGAATTTTATCGGTGTATTTCAGCGTAATCTCCAAACAAAGCCTGGTTTTAGCGCTTTTCTTTACCTTGCGGCTTCTTTTTTCCGCCCCCGCGACAAAACCCCTTCTTTCAAGAATCTTGGCGATGTCGTAATTCAAACGCGAATAAGGGACGGCCACCATCGGTTTTGCCACCGCTTGGGCGTTGCGAATCACGGTTAACATATTTGCGACTGTATCCATAATTAAATTAATTTCTAAATTCTAATTTTCAAATTCTAAACAAATTAAAAATTCAAATTTCAAAACTTTAACACTGCGTTTTGTTTTTAATTTTTGATTTTGGATTTTGAATTTATTTAGAATTTGATATTTAGTGCTTTGATTTTTAAAACATTACCAGCTGCTCTTTGACACGCCGGGGATCAACCCTTGGTTAGCCGCCTCACGAAAACAAATGCGGCACAAACCAAATTTTCTCATATACCCGTGTTTTCGTCCACAACGAAAGCATCTCCGCACCACCCGGCATTTGAATTTGGGTGTTCTTTTTGATTTTGCAATTTGTGCTTTTGTAGCCATGTTTCAAATTTAAAGTTTAAATATCCGCGCATAAAACGCAGATTTTTCAATTTTGATTTTTTTGGATGGGAAACCCCAGCAACTTAAACATTTCCAATCCTTCTTCCCGGGAACGCGCGGTAGTCGTGATCGTAACTTCAAAGCTGAAAATAAAATTGATTTTTTCGGGCGAAACTTCCGGAAACGCAATATGTTCTTTTATTCCAAAAGTCAAATTTCCATCTTGATCAACTCCTCTGGCCGGAATTCCCTGAAAATCACGGGAACGAGGCAACGCCACAAAAATCGTTCTCTCCAAAAAATCATACATACGGGCGCGGCGCAAGGTGATTTTGGCGCCGATGTTTTGGCCTTCGCGAATCTTGAAACCGGCAATTGATTTGCGCGCCTTGGTTACCACCGCGAGCTGTCCGCAAATTTGAGTTAAATCCCGCGCCACCGCTTCTTGTATTTTTCTTTGCTCATCTTTGGTCTTTCCTGAAATCATTCGTCCAAAACCGCAATTAACCGTCGCCTTTTCAATTCGAGGCGCTTGATTCTGATTGCGATAGCCAAACTGTTTCATCAATTCCGCCACCGTCTCTTTTTTATATTTTTCGTATAAAGAAGCCATATAAAAACTTAAAGTATAAAGTGTAAAGAGTAAAGCAGGAATACGAATTCGTATTTTTGCTTTGCGCTTTGCGCTTTTAGTTTTGCGCTTTTTAGATTTCCGCCGAACATTTCTTGCAAACGCGCACCGATTTCGTTTGGCCGGTTTTTTCACCTTCCATCGCCCTGTAACCCACTCGCGTGGGCTTGCCGCATTTGGAACACAGCAACTTCACGTTTGATACATCAATCGGCTTGGAAAAGGAAACAATCTGCCCTTTTTGCCCTTGCTGGCGGGGCCGCTGGCTTTTTTTGACGATATTAACGCCTTCCACCACAACACGGCCAAACTTGGGTAAAGATTTTAACACTTTTCCCGTTTTCGCGCGGTCTTTTCCGGATATTATTAACACATTGTCGCCTTTAATAATCTTCATAAAAACTTAAAGTGTAAAGTGTAAAGAGTAAAGCAGGAATACGAATTCGTATTTTTGCTTTGCGCTTTGCGCTTTTAGTTTTGCGCTTTTAAACCAGCTCTTTGGCTATCGCCGCAATCTTATCATAACCCTTCACTTTCAATTCTTTTGCCACCGGCCCAAAAATACGGCCGCCTTTGGGCTCTTTGCTTTTGCCTTCCAAAATCACACAGGCATTATCATCAAAACGCACATAAGTGCCGTCGGAACGCTTGTATTCCTTTCTTTGCCGGACAATCACCGCGCGCACTTTATCGTGTTTTTTAACTCCTTTTCGCGGCTCAGCCTCTTTCACCGCGCCCATTATCACATCCCCCACTGCCGCATACCTGCGTCTCGTTCCGCCGGCAACATGAAAACACTGAACGATCTTGCCGCCACTGTTATCCGCCACCTTTAACATTGTCCTCAATTGAATCATATTTTGAGTTTGAATCTAAAATTTCAAAAATCGCCGCAACTTTTTTTATATACTATAAATCGCAAAAAAATGCAATGCCGCCGCCTTATTCTTCCTTATCTTGGTCTTGATCTCCCTCTTTTTTCCCTTTCTTGTTTTTGCTTTCTTTGTCTTTGACCTCCGCGGCAACAACCTCTTTAACCACCTTCCAGCGTTTATCCGCCGAGATCGGACGGCACTCCTCAATCACCACCACATCGCCAATCTTGTACTCGCCTTTTTCGTCATGAGCTTTGTATTTTTTGCTCACTTTATAACGCCGGCGGTATTTGGGATGCTCTTTAAGCCGCTCCACCAAAACCACAACGGTTTTATCCATTTTGTCAGAAACTATTTTTCCTGTTAATTGATGCTTCATAATAAACTTAAAGCGTAAAGCAGGAATACGGATTCGTATTTTTGCTTTGCGCTTTGCGCTTTTAGTTTTTCGCTTTTTAACTTTCTCTTTGCAAAGTTTTAATACGTGCGATATCAAGCTTGGTTTGGCGGATTTCTTTCAAATTTTTCACTTTTCCGCCCGCCAAATCAAATTTCAAACCGGCCAGCTTGGTCAGCCGCTCTTCCAATAATTGATTTAACTCCTGATTATTTTTTTGGCGTAATTCCGATGTTTTCATCAATGTTGCGTTATTTTATTCAAAACTCTTTCTTCACAAATTTAACCCTGATTGGCAATTTATCACCGGCTTTTTCAAGCGCTTGGCGTGCCAAATCTTCTTTGATGCCATCCAATTCATACATTATCCGGCCGGGCTTCACCACAAACGCGTAGTGATCAACTCCACCCTTGCCACCGCCCAGAGGCACTTCTTCCCCCTTGCTGGTCACCGGTTTGTCCGGAAAAATCCGAATCCACATCTTTCCTCCTTTTTTCAAGTACCTCAGAATCGCACGACGCGCCGCTTCAATTTGGCGAGAAGTTATCCATTTTTCCTCCATCGCTTTCAGTCCAAAACTGCCATAATTCAATTCCGCGCCACGATAAGAAAGACCGACGCCTCTTCGGCGGCCTTTCTGCCATTTGCGATGTTTTATTTTTTTCGGCATCAATAAAGACATATTCCAAATTTAAAGTTAAAAAATCAAAGTTTAAAGTTTTGGTATTGAAATTTTTTCAAAAATTTCAACGATATATATATAATAATTCCTTAATTTTAATTTTTGATTTTTCAATTTTGATTTTTTATACCTTGTCCCCTTTATAAACCCAAACTTTGATTCCAATTACGCCATAAGTGCAATGAGCTTCGGTGATCGCGTAATCAATGTCGGCCCTGATGGTTTGCCTCGGTAAACGCCCCTTGGCCAACCATGCCGTCCGCGCAATTTCCACGCCGTTCAGCCTTCCGGAAACCTGCACCCGCACGCCCTGAACCTCTCGCGATGCCATCGCCTTTTCCATCACTTGCTTTATAACTTTTAAGTATGGCATTCTTCTTTCTATCTGCGACGCGACAGATTGCCCGATATAGGACGAAGACGCCCAAGGATTGGCAATTTCCCTTACCTCAACCCGCAAATCGGCATTATCTTTTTTTTGTGTGCTTTTCCCAATAATTATTTTCTGCAATTTCTTGCGCAACTCTTCAATCCCCTGTCCCTGCCGACCGATAATCAGCCCCGGCCGAACGCAAGAAATCGCCACGCTGATTTTGCCGGGAAACCGCTCAATCTCCACCTCGGAAATACCGATACTCGCCAAACGGCGGTGAAGAAACTCCCTTATCATAAAATCTTCTTCCAACAGCTTGGAAAAATTCTTTTCATAGTATCCGCGGGAATACCATCCGGAAACGTCTTTTATTCTAAATGCTTTTGGGTGAACCTTGTGTGCCATGTTTCAATTTAAAAATTATTCACTTTCAAAAATTTACTTTTTTCCTAATTATCCTCTTTGTCTTCTTTTTTGTCTTCTTTTGCGGCTTTCAGCTTATCGCTCCGTTTCTTTGTTTCTTTTTGTTCCAATGTAAGAGTAATGTGGGAAGTCCGTTTTTGAATCTTATCAGCCCTTCCACGCGAACGAGGGAAAACTCTTTCTTGCATCGGCCCGTCATCAACCGTCAATTTGGCAATATAGAAATCTCCGGGATCAAGTTTGTAAGTATTTTTGGCGGCCGCCATCGCCGACCGCAATAATTTCAACAACGGCAAGCTGGCTTTTTTGGGAGTAAATCTCAAAAGCGCCTCAGCCTCGCCTGTTGTTTTATACCTCACCAAATCCGCCACCAAACGCGTTTTCCGAGCGGTGATTTTCAATTGTCTCAATTTAACCGTGATTGACATAATAAAAACTTAAAGTGTAAAGCGAAGAGTGTAAAGCGAAAATACGAAATCCGCATTTTGGCTTTGCGCTTTGCGCTTTTGGCTTTGCGCTATTTTTTTGCCCCTGCTTGCTTGGCTTCCAATTCTTTCTGCATTTTGCCTCCGTGGCGATGGAACTTGGTCGTCGGCGAAAACTCTCCCAGCTTGTGCCCCACCATATCTTCATTGGGCTTGACCGTGATAAATTCCTTGCCGTTATGCACCGCGAAAACCATTCCGATCATCTCGGGAACAATCGTGCTTCGGCGCGACCAAGTCTTAATGACGACACTACCGCCTTTTTTGACTTTTTCCATTAACTTTTCGTCCACGAAAGGACCTTTTTTTAAACTCCGAGCCATATTTCAAATAAATTCTAATTTCTAATTTCCAAATCCCAAACAAATTCAAAACTCAAATTTCCAAATTCAAAACAGAGAATATGAACTACTTTGAATTTTTGATTTTGGATTTTGGATTTGTTTAGGATTTAGGATTTAGTGTTTTGGATTTTATTTATGATTTTTACTTCTTTCTCCTTTTGATTATCATTTTGCTTGTCCACTTGTTGCGATTGCGGGTTTTCACCCCCAAAGCCGGTTTGCCCCACGGTGTTTTTGGGCCCTTCAAACCAATACCGGTTCTGCCTTCGCCGCCGCCGTGCGGATGATCACAGGGATTCATCGCCGAACCGCGCACGGTGGGCCGCCATCCTTTGCGGCGCTTAGCCCCCGCATTGCCATAATCTTCAAAGCGATGCTCCGGATGCGAAATCTTGCCGATCGTGGCAAAACATTCAGCAACAACCCGGCGGATCTCCTTGGAAGGCATCTGCAATTGCACAAACTTGCCTTCGCTTGCCATCACTTTCGCCGCCGTACCCGCTGAGCGAACCATCTGGCCTCCCTTGCCTGGCTGCAATTCAATGTTGCAAACTTCAGTACCCACGGGAATATTTTTCAACATCGCGCGATTACCGATTTTCACCGGCGCGCCATCCTCGCAAACCACCTCGCTCCCCACCGTCATTTCATCAATTGCCAAAATATATCGCCGGCTTCCGTCTTGATATTGGACCAACGCCAAATAAGCAGTGCGATTGGGGTCGTATTCCAGCGCGGAAACTTTGCCGGCAATTCCCAATTTCTCCTGTCCGAAATCAACCACGCGATACATCTTTTTCACGCCCTTGCCACGATGGCGCACGGTGATTCTCCCGGTAAAATTCCGGCCCGCTTTGTTTTTCAACGGCCTTAACAAGTGTTTTTCCGGCTTTTTTTTGGTTAAAATGGATTTCACGTTAATTTAAAGTTTAAAATTTAAAAATCAAAATGGCAGTTCAAAATTCAAAATTAAAAAATTTTAAAATTGTCCAATTCTTAACTTACATTGTCATTTTTAATTTTGATTTTTGAGCTTTTATTTTTTTATTTGGGCATAATTTCAATCGTTTGCCCTTTTTCGATCTTCACAATTGCTTTGCGATATCCCGGTTCAAGAAATATACCGTGGCGATTTCGCCGGCGCTTGCCGCAAACATTGATCACATTCACACCGATTGCCTTTACCTGATAATATTCTTCCACCGCGCGCGCAATCTCTTTTTTGTTGGCTGATTTGGCAACCTTAAAAACGTATTGATTGACATCCGATAAAGTTGAAGCTTTTTCAGTAATGTGGGCATGAATCAAAACCCGCACCGCCCGCCCGCTGTTTTTGGAGGCAGGTTTCGTAGCGGCCTTCTTCTTGACCGCAACCGGTTTTTCCTCAACCTTAACCGCGGATTTTTTTTCGGATTCTTTTTTAAAAATGTCAGTAATCGCCATAGCTATTTTTTAGTTCTCTTCTGCGGACTTTTGCTTTTTTGCCACCGTCTTGGTTTGTTTTTCTTTAACCTCCCCGCCCTTTCCAAAAATTCCGGCAATCGCCTCTATTGATTCGGCGGGCATCAAAAGACATTTAAAGTTAAGTAAATCAAGCACATTCAATTTAACCGCTTCAACCGTTTCCACTCCGGGAATATTTCTTCCGGCCAATACCATGTTTTTTTCAATTCCGGACAAAGCAATCAGGATTTTCCCCTTTTGGAAATTGGCATTGTTCTTTTTCACCGCTTCCAAAATTTGAACCGCTTGCTTGGTCTTGGGCTGATCGGTCTCAAGAGAGTCAAGCAACATCATCGTTCCGGCTGAAGCTTTTGCCGATAAAATCATCGCCAAGGCCTTGCGGCGCATTTTTTTGTTGATTTTACCGCCGTAAACTTTATCGTTTCTGGGACCAAACGCAACGCCGCCATGACGCCAAATCGGCGATCGAGTGGACCCGTGGCGCGATCGGCCGGTGCCCTTCTGTCGCCAAGGTTTTTTGCCGCCGCCCGACACTTCGCTCCGATCTTTGGTGTGCGCCGTCACTTGGCGTCGATTAGCCGCTTGGGTCGTTGCCACCTGATAAACCAAATCCGCATTGGTCTTAACCTCAAAAATATTTTTGGGTAATTCCATCGTTTTGGTTTTTTCCCCTTTTTGATTATAGATTACAGCTTCCATAAAAATATCTCAAAAATCAAAATTTAAAATCCAATTATAAACAAAATCAAAATTTAAAATCAAAATTTAAAACGGAATACATGTTATTTTTTTAGATTTATAATTTAAGATTTTGATTTTGTTTATAATTTATTATTTATAATTTGATTTTCTAATTTCCTCTGATTTCAAGCAACGTTCCTTTGTGTCCGGGAACCGCTCCTCTGATCGCCATTAAATTTTTCTCTAAATCAACTTTAAAAACTTTCAAATTTTTAACAGTTATTCTTTCGGCGCCCATTCTCCCCGGCATTTTTCTTCCTTTGCGGATTGAAGCTTCACCCATTCCCACCGAACCAACGTTGCGCAATTCATGTTTGGTGCCGTGAGTACAAGTTTGCCTTCCTTTGAAGCCGTGCTTTTTCACCGCGCCCTGAAATCCCTTTCCCTTGGAAATACCGGCGACTTTCACCGTATCCCCTTCCTTGAAATCAGCAACCCGCACAAGATCTCCCGCCTTTAATTCGGACGCGCCATCTTGTTGGCGGTATTCTTTCAAAAAACGGAAAGGTTTTCGGGCCCGGCTTTTTTTGATTCTTTTTTCAGCGATTTCTTCAAAACCGATTTGCACCGAAAAATAGCCGTCCTTTTCAATGGTTTTCAACTGCGTAACCGCGCAAGGCCCGGCTTGGATTATCGTTACCGGAATCTTCTTACCGTCATCGGCAAAAATTTCCGTCATTCCGATTTTTTTCCCCAAAATAAATTTCATATATTCAACACTCTAAATTTTCTGGTTTAATTCTTTAAAAGCAATAGAAAACCGGGCATAGACCGGCTTTCTTAACGGCTATATCTCTGATTTTTTTCTTGTTCAAAATTCCAAAAACAGATCACATCTTAATCTCAATATCCACTCCGGCGGGCAAAGTCAAATTGCGCAAAGAATCAATAATCTTTGGCGTCGGATTCATAATGTCCAACAATCGCTTATGCACCCGAATTTCAAACTGCTCGCGCGCGTCTTTATGCACGAACGTTGACCGATTAACCGTATATTTGTGAATTTCAATCGGCAAAGGAATCGGCCCCAAGATTTCGGCGCCATACCGGCTGATTGTTTCAATAATCTGCTTGGTACAGCTATCAATCACCTTGTGGTCGTATGCCCGCAGTTTAATTCTCAATTTGGGACGAGCGGCCTCTTTTATATCTTTATTTTTCTTTGTAGTCGCGATTGCCATCTTTCTGCTTTGAATTTCCCGCCTCCATTTTTGAAATGGCGCTTTTGGAATTTCTCTTAAAATTATTTATTTAACGATTTTAGTCACCACTCCCGCGCCCACGGTCTTGCCGCCTTCGCGAATGGCAAATTTCGATTTTTCTTCCAGCGCGATCGGATTGATTAATTTGACATTGAATGTCACCGTATCGCCGGGCATCACCATCTCCACTCCGGGATTCAAAGTCACTTCGCCGGTAACATCGCAGGTGCGAACATAAAACTGCGGTTTGTAGCCGGAGAAAAACGGAGTGTGGCGGCCACCTTCTTCCTTGGTCAAAATATAAACTTCGGACTGAAATTCAGTGTGCGGAGTGATTGAACCGGTCTTAGCCAACACCTGGCCGCGTTCCACTTCTTCTTTTTTTAATCCGCGCAACAAAATACCCACATTGTCGCCCGCGCGGCCCTCATCCAAAATTTTCTGGAACATCTCAATTGAAACCGCGGTGGTTTTCGTGGTGGGCTTGATGCCGACCAATTCAACTTCTTCATTAGCCTTTACAATACCCCTCTCAATCCTGCCGGTGGCCACAGTGCCGCGGCCCGCGATTGAAAACACATCTTCCACCGCCATCAAAAACGGCTTTTCGGTGTCGCGCACCGGTTCGGGGATGTATTCATCAACTTTGTCCATTAATTCAAGAATCGGTTTAACCGCTTCATCATCGGCGGATTTACCTTCCAAAGCTTTCAACGCCGATCCGCGCACAAAAGGAATTTCGTCTCCCGGAAAGTGATATTTTTTCAACAACTCGCGCACTTCGGATTCCACTAAATCAATCATTTCCGGATCATCCACCATGTCGCACTTGTTCAGAAAAACAACCATCGCCGGCAAACCGACCTGGTGCGCCAGCAAAATGTGTTCTCGGGTTTGCGGCATCGCGCCGTCCGCGGCCGAAACCACCAAAATACCTCCGTCCATTTGCGCCGCGCCGGTAATCATGTTCTTAATGTAGTCGGCATGGCCCGGACAATCAATGTGAGCATAGTGCCTTTTTTCGGTTTCATATTCCAAATGCGCGATATTGATGGTTACTCCCCGCTGTTTTTCTTCAGGAGCCGAATCAATTTGATCAATTGACTTCATCATCACCTTGTTGCCCTTCAAACCCAACGAATGCAAAATCGCCGCACTCAAAGTGGTTTTGCCGTGATCAACATGGCCGATAGTGCCAATATTCAAATGGGCCTTGCCTCTGACGAATTTTTCTTTTTCTGCCATAGGTTTTTATTTATTTTTTTATATTTATTTAGAATCAATGAAAATAACAACAATTATATACTACTCGTTTTTCAGAAAAAGTCAAATGTCGCGAACTACTTTCGTTTTCCTGAAATAATTTCTTGAGCAACGTTGCCGGGCACCTCCTCATAATAATCAAATTCCATTGTGAATGTTCCCCGTCCTTGCGTGAGCGATCGCAAATTTGTGGCATAGCCAAACATTTCCGATAACGGCACTTTCACGTTGATAATTTTGGATTCCATCTGATCTTGAGTATCTTCAATCTTTCCGCGACGCGAAGAAACATCGCCAATCACATCGCCGAAAAATTCCTCCGGCACGGTTATTTCCAATTTCATTATCGGCTCAAGCAAAACCGGATTGGCTTTTTTGGCCGCGGCTTGCAACGCCATGGAACCGGCGATCTTAAACGCCATTTCCGAGGAATCAACTTCATGAAATGATCCGTCATCCAGAATCGCTTTCAAGTCCACCATCGGATAACCGGCCACCACGCCTTTCCCCATTGCCTCTTCAATACCCTTGCGCGCCGGACTGATATATTCTTTGGGAATTACCCCGCCTTTGATCTCATCAACAAATTCAAACCCCGCGCCGCGTTCTTGCGGTTCAAGCCGAATATGAACATCGCCATATTGGCCGCGGCCGCCCGATTGCTTGATGAATTTTCCTTGCGCGTCAGAATTGATTTTAATGGTTTCCTTGTATGCCACTTGCGGCCGGCCCACATCAGCTTCAACTTTAAATTCGCGCCTCATTCTGTCAACAATAATATCCAAATGCAATTCACCCATACCGCCGATAATCATTTCACCGGTTTCTTCATCGGATTTAACGCGAAAGGTCGGATCCTCATCGGAAAGTTTCTTAAGCGCCAAACCCATTTTTTCCTGATCGGCTTTGGTCTTCGGCTCAATGCGAATGTCAATCACCGGTTCCGGGAAAGTGATCCTTTCCAAAACGATCGGATGATCTTCATCGCACAAAGTGTGCCCGGTGAAAGTATTTTTCAAACCCACCGTCGCGGCGATATCGCCGGTACAAACCTCGTCAATTTCCTTGCGGTCATTGGAATACATCCGCAACATCCGTCCCACCCGCTCTTTTTCTCCGGTGGTGGTGTTTAACACATAAGAACCCTTTTTCAGACGCCCCGAATAAACACGGAAAAATGTTAATGTCCCAACATAAGGATCGGTCGCGACTTTAAACGCCAAAGCGGTAAACGGTTCGTCATCATCAGGCCGGCGCAAAATTTCGCCTTCGCCACGCACTTCCATTCCCTTCACCGGAGGCAAATCCAGCGGGCTGGGCAAATAGTAACAAACCGCGTCCAAAACCGGTTGCACGCCGGTGTTTTTCAACGACGACCCGTAAAAAACCGGAATAATCGTTCCTTTAATTGTCGCGGCTCTCAAAGTTTGGCACAATTCATCAACAGAGATTTCTTCGCCGGCCAAATATTTATTCAGTAAAGCTTCATCTTCGGCCACAATCTTTTCCACCAGTTTGGCGCGCCACTCCTGGGCCATTTTAACCATGTCCGCCGGAATTTCTTCTTCAACCACTTCTTGGCCGTGGTCGCCTTTAAATCGTAACGCTTTCATTTGAAGCAAATCCACCACGCCGCTCAATTTGTCCTCCTCTCCAATCGGAATGTTCGCGGCAACCGCGTTGGGATTCAATTTTTTCCAAATGGATTGCAAGCTACGCTCAAAACTGGCGCCTGTCCGATCCATTTTATTTATAAAACATATTCGCGGCACCGAGTATTTATCCGCTTGGCGCCAAACCGTTTCGGATTGAGGTTGAACGCCGGCCACGCCGTCAAAAACCACCACCGCGCCATCCAGCACGCGCAAAGCGCGCTGAACTTCAGCGGTAAAATCAATATGTCCGGGGGTGTCAATGATATTAAAGCGATGTTCGTTGGTTTTTTGCTTGCTCAAATATTCGCCCGGAGACCAAAAACAAGTCGTTGCCGCCGACGTAATCGTGATCCCCCGCTCGCGCTCTTGTTCCATCCAATCCATAATCGCGCCACCTTCGTGAACTTCGCCGATCTTATGAGACAAGCCGGTGTAAAACAAAATACGCTCGGAAGTGGTGGTCTTGCCGGCATCAATGTGGGCGATCACGCCGAAATTGCGATTTTTTTCAAGGAGAGCTTGTCTGGACATAAATAAATTCTAAGCACTAAATTCTAAGCACTAAACAAACTCAAATGTTCAAAATCTAAAATTCAAAACCACTACGTAATTCTGCTTTAAATTTTGATATTTGAATTTTGGATTTGTTTAGGATTTAGAGTTTAGAGTTTTGGATTTGATAAAATTGGATTTGATAAAAGCTAATTTCAACACAAAACAGACGACGTAAGTTATTACAACCCCGCCAATATTACAATTAGAAGCGGAAATGCGCGAAAGCGCGGTTGGCTTCGGCCATGCGATGAGTGTCCTCCTTTTTCTTGATGGCCACCCCCGTGTTATTGGCCGCGCCGATTAATTCTTCGGCCAATTTGGCTTTCATCGGTTGGCCCTTTTTTTTGCGCGCCGATTCCAACAGCCAGCGCACCGCCAGAGCCGTCCCGCGTTCTTTGGCCACGGGCTTGGGCACTTGATAGGTAGCGCCGCCGACCCGCTGGGACTTAACTTCCAACAACGGACGAGCGTTCTCCATCGCCGAATCAAAAACCTCCAGCGGTTCTTTGCCGGTTTTTTCTTTGATAATATCCAGCGCGCCATAGACAATCTTTTTGGCCGCGTTTTTCTTGCCCTGCTTCATGATGTGATTGATGATCTGGGCAATCGCCACGCTGTTGTATACCAAGTCCGGAGCAATCTCTTTTTTTGTAATTTTTCCTCTAGGCATTTTAAAAATTTTAAAATCTAAAATTCAATTATAAACAAAATCAAAACCTCAAATTATAAATCAAAACAAATACTGCGAATTCCGTTTTAAAATTTGATTTTGATTTTGTTTATCATTTATAATTTGATTTTGATTTTTATTTGGGTTTCTTCGCGCCATACTTTGACCGTTCCTGTTTGCGCTTTTCCACGCCGCCGCAATCCAGCTTGCCGCGCACAACGTGATAGCGCACGCCCGGCAGATCTTTCACCCTTCCTCCGCGAATCAACACAATGGAATGTTCTTGCAATTTGTGTCCTTCGCCGGGAATGTAGGCAGTCACTTCCATGCCATTGGTCAATTTAACGCGCGCCACTTTACGCAATGCCGAATTGGGTTTTTTGGGAGTGGCAGTGAAAACTTTCGTGCAAATTCCCCGTTTGAACGGCGAAACATAATTTCGCGGGCGGTTCTTCAGCGCGTTAAAACCAAAAGACAGCGCCGGCGATTTTGTCTTGTGGGCGCGATTAGTGCGTTTGTTCTTGATGAGTTGATGAATCGTTGCCATAGAATAATGAATAAATTGATAAATTGATGAAAAACGCAAAACAAAATTCGTTTGGAACATTTTGCCCCCAAACAAAGTATTTCTATCATAAAAAAAAATAAAAGTCAAACCTGAGCAAATTACTCCGCGATTGACTTTATATCAACTACCATCAGATACTTTCCTGTTATAAACTTCGCCGCATGTAAAAGCATTTCTGCATCATTGTGTTCCATTGCTTTTCGAATGAGCAAGCTTACTATTTCTTCACTTCCCCCACAACCATCATACTTCGCCATAATACTTCTGGCGCAAAGAATCACTTTATCGGGATTATCCTTGCAGTAGGCAGCCTCAAAATTCATTAACATCAATCCGTTATCAAGAACACTGCCGCCATCAACTATCTTCTCTATTTCTTCTTTGGTATGTTCGACTACCGGCATAACGCCACCTCCGCCTGCACAATAATAAAAATTTTTGCACTTGTCAAAAACCAATAAAAAAACCGGCAGAGGCAAGACCCCTGCCAACTTCCGGTGTTTTCCAGACCATGGAACAAAAAACGCCCGGGAACGGGGAAATTGACACCGGCGCGTTTTGCGACTCAACTTTGCCGGAAATTTACGCGCATATGTTGAATTACCTTGATATTGCCGCTCTTTGGGATATTGTTCTTCACTTTTTTATCCTACATCAAGAATGTGCCGGTGATTAATTGATATAGAAACGCCACGATGGGCCAGATGATCGGCGAGAAAAACCAAATCAGGACCAGCAAAAAAATAAATCCGTAGCGTTGCAGAAAAATTTTGAAATCGGTTTGCGACGGCGGCAGGAACGCGAACAGAACATGCGACCCGTCCAAGGGCGGAATGGGAATCAAATTAAAAATTCCCAAAACCAAATTGATTATCACCACCGTTTGCGCCAACATATAAAAATTGGCGCTTATCGGATCGGAAATTTCCGGCCAAAACCGCAGAATCAATCCAAAAACCAGCGCCAGCGCGAAATTGGCCGCCGCACCCGCCGCCGCCACTTTGGCGTCGCCCCATCTTTTGTCGCGGAAATTAAGCGGATTAACCGGCACGGGCTTCGCCCAACCAAAAAGTATCGGCGATTGCAAAACAACCAAAACCAGCGGCAGAAACACCGATCCGGTCCAATCCAGATGCTTCAAGGGATTTAACGTGAGGCGGCCGGCAAATTTGGCCGTGGGATCTCCTTGAGCCGCGGCGGCCGCGCCATGCGCCACTTCGTGAATCACCACCGAAAAAATCAACGCGATAATTGAGAAAACGATAAAAGTTAATTCCATAAATAATTTAAAATCCTAAATCCCAATTTCTAAATTCTAAACAAACTCAAAATTCAAATTTTCAAATTCAAAACAGGATAAAAATTCTGTTTTAGGTTTTGACATTTTGATTTTTGAATTTGTTTGGGATTTAGGGTTTAGAGTTTAGAATTTGGCTTTTATATTTTAGCATTCAAGCTGGCTCTTGCCAATTGGCTAAAAATATCCTATGATTGCTTTATTGTCAATTTTAAAATATTCATCATTTTGTCTTGGTGATCATATAATTATATGATTATATGATTAAACGATTAAATGATTAAATGATTCTATGTCTAAAGTTTGCCAACTCTGCGACAAAAAAGGAATGGTGGTGTGGAGGCGCGTGCGTCTGCGTGCCACCAAATTCAACCCCACAACCAAGCGCAGACAACAACCCAACCTGCAATCAATCACTTTGCCCGACGGCCAAAAGATCAAAGCCTGCACCAAGTGCATCAAAACCCTGCACAAACCGGCGCGCGTCAAATAAACCATTCGGAATGGCGATATCTGTTTGCTTTCAATCCGCCGCAAAAGCGGATTGTGGTGTAATATAAACAAATTCCAAGCACCAGGCGCCAAATTCCAAACAAATCCAAATTTCAAAATTAAAAACTCAAAACGAAATACGGATTTTATTTTGGATTTTGATTTTTGAATTTGTTTAGGATTTAGGATTTTGAAAATTAGAATTTTCCCGCCTTTGGCGAGATTGCGGAGCGTAGTATAACGGTAGTATTTGCCCTTGGGGTGGGTAAGACCCGGGTTCAATTCCCGGCGTTCCGACTTTGATTCGCCGAAGCTTCAGCGAAGGCGATCTTTGATTCGCCGAAGCTTCAGCGAAGGCGATCTTTGATTCGCCGAACAAAAAATGTCCTAAACAAAGTCGAAGGACATTTTTTTGGTAATGAATTCGGCAAAGCTCACCATTACCAAAAAATCCCTCAATAAGCTCGGGATTTTTTGGTAACCCTGGGAAAAAGTAATCCGAAAATGTAAGTGGGTACCGTAGGCCGCCGCCACAGCGAAGGTCCATATCCGGTTCCCCTAAAAAGTGTGTTGGAAAACTTTGGCCACAGGGTTATTTTGATTATAACCCCTTCATACCCCCTGTCAAATTGTTATAAAACAAAAGCCCCGCAAATGCGGGACTAGTGCTTTAATGCTTCTATGATTAAAGATTAAATGCCCAGTGCTTTGGCCAATTGTTTGATCAGCGACACGGCCACTGCCGGGGCCTGCAGGCTCACCGATTCTTTGCCGTTGTCATCGGCAATCGTCCACGGCTTTTCGGTGATATTAACTTTTTTGTCGGCCGCGTCCCATTCATAATCATAGGCCATGGTCAATTCATAATCATCAACATAATCCTTGGCAACATCAACCGGAATTGAATTGCGTAAAAAGATTTTGGGAATGCCGTGCAATCCCATCGCTTTTTCCATCAATTTTTGATCAATATCTAATCGTTCTTTAATCGGCTCAATCCCCAGCTCATCGCCTTCTTTTTGCCCCATTCTTTGACGACCAAAACCCGAACAATCCGGATTGTCGCAAATCAAATAAAATTCAGCGGTGTTTTCGTCATAACCCACTTGCGCGGTCGGAAAAAGCTTGGTATTGCGCGAGGTGTTGCAAATGGGACAAATCCGGCGGTATTTTATCCGCTCTTCAATCACATTGGTGGGCACATCAATAAACGCCATCACATCGTCATCTTCACGAAAACCGATCAAGTCGCGGAAAAACAGCGAATAGAACACTTGGTCCATATCGCGGGGAAATCCATCAATAAAAAGGGTTTTGCGCGGCCTTTTGGCAATCTCGCGCTTCACCAGCGCCAGGATAAGCTCGGTGGGCAAAAGCGTTTTGGTGTCGCGCCCCTCAATCGCCGCGATCAAATTTTCCAGAGGAACCCACCCGCGGTAATTCTTTTTCAAATACATTTCCAACTCTATTTTTCGGGCCGGATCTTTGATTTCTTTGGAAATCGCGCGAATCATATCACCCACGGAAAAATGATCCAAAGTGTCGGCGCCAAGCAATTCCGCCAACATTTTGGAATAGGTTCCTTTGCCGGAATTTTTTTTGCCCAAAAGATAGACAATGAATGTGTGCTCTTTAACATAATCTTTCAATTTCTCAATCTCCTCCCCCGCTTTGTAATAAAAATAATCCTTGCGCTCTTTGGGGTCGGTGAGGTTGAACTTTTGATCCTTGCCCTCTGTCTTGGTTTTAAATATTTCAAAATCCATAAATTTATTAAATTCTAAATCCTAAGCGCCAAATCCTAAACAAATCTAAAATCCGAATGTCAAAATCCAAAATGAAATTCGTATTCCGTTTTGAATTTTTCATTTTGAAATTTGGATTTGTTTGGAATTTATAAATTAGGATTTGGGAATTATTTTTGGGTGCCCACAAAAATGCGTTCTCCGTCCGTTTGAAAAACAATATCTCCGTCTTGGTCGGTTCTCAATGTCGTAATATCATATTTTTGCAATAAATCCAAGACCTCTTGATGCGGATGGCCGTAAGAATTGTTTTTTCCGCACGATATCGCCGCGGCGGACGGGCAAACCTGCGCCAAAAAACCATCTTCGGTGGAATACTTGCTCCCGTGATGCGACACCTTCAAAACATCGGCTTGCGGCAAAGCCGCGGTGCCAATAAATCCATTTTCCTTGCTTTTGGCATCGCCGCAAAACAAAAAAGACTTTTCCCCATAGGTTAATTTCACAATCACAGAAAGCTCGTTTTGGTCTTTATTTGACATCTTGTCGTTTTCATCGGGCGCCAAAATTTCCAAAACCGTTAACGGATTGCCGCCCAATTCCAATTTCTCGCCCGCGACCGCGATTTTAACATTCGCGCCTTCATCATCAATCAACCGTTCCCATTCAGTGTCCTCGGCATCGCCGTCGCTCACACCCGACCAAATAATATTTTCCACACGATAGTTTTTCAAAACCGAAAGCAACCCCGCCAAATGATCCCGATCGGTGTGTGACAAAACCACCCAATCAATATCGCGATCATAAAACGGCATCGCCTCCCCCAGTTTTTCCAGCACCGCGGCATTCGGCCCCCCGTCAATAACAATCTGCTCCCCGCCGGGCAATTGGACAAACGCCGCGTCACCCTGCCCCACGTCAAAAAACCAAACCTCGGCAATTTTATCACCCGCGCCATCGGCAACCGCCAGCCAAACAAAAAAGTTCGCGCAGATTAACGCCAAAACAGCCCACCTAAACCATCGCCGATTTTTATCATCTTTCGTTTCCTTTAATTCCATCCTCATACAAGCGGAAGTGTGTCTAGGTGAAACCTAGACACACTTTTTATTTCACCCGATATTATTTTAACACAAAAGCGCCGGCTTAATGCCCGCGCTTTCGAAAATTCTCAAAAACAGTGAATTTATTCTGCGTTTTCTTCGTTGAATGCCTTCTCGTCAAAATCACCGGGAAGAATTTTATACATCTTTGTGCCGCACACCGCGCACGCACCGGTGGCCGCCTTGCGCACCACATCGCCCTTGCCCTTCATATCAACAATTTTAACATCCTTCATTTCGCGATCTTTGGCTTTGCATTTAACGCAATATCCTGTCATTGTCATATATTTTTAAAATTAATAAAATTTAAAACAAAAATAACTGACGACCTTTATAATCCAAATCCTTTTCTACCTTAATATAGAGTAATTGAGCTTAAAAATTAAGTCAAGCCCAGTAGTGAATTGGGCCTGATTTTGAAAAAATCAGAAATCGCTTTAGCAAGCCAAAAATCTACTACCGGGTCAAGAGCATCACACCTTTTTCTTTGCCGGGTATTTGCATTTTGGAGGTCGTTCCTTGCCGATTATCCCGAGGCTTTGCGAGGAATAATTGGAAAGGTGCGACCTCGTCAAACTTGCATTTTGGTCTTATTTTTTAATCCCCGGCGCACGCGGGTTACCTCCCTTATCCTTGACAAATTTCAATAATTATGATTTAATGAACATAGGAGGTTTTTGAAATGAAACCTATATATTGCCTGGTAGGACTTCTACTTCTCTTCATGGGAAGTATGAGCGTGGTTGCATCGGAGATCGAAATTATTGGGGTAACTCCCCAAAGCGATTTCGGAACGACTGAAGTAATCCTGCGCGCGAACGAAACGAACAAGACGGTTGATATCGCCGAGTATAGTATCGGCCTCAAGCTGGGTGGTAACTTTGTCAGTATCGGCGCAATCCCCATAAGATATGGGAAATTACTCGAATGTGGCGATATCTATACTGCCACAGTCTTTGATACATTTGAGGACTGGGACGGAGTAAAAGAGCGATGGACAATCAATGAGATTGTAGTTGTCCGCGGGATCGACTGGGATTGGCAAGACTACGATTGCGAAGAATCGTGCTTCGCAGATGACATCGTTGATCGATGGCATATAGAGGGAGAGTGCTACGAGATGAGAGAGAAGATATGCATGGGAAAGACTGCCTGGCGCCGCAGTGATGATGGGATTACCACCATCTCCCCCATCCGAGAGGAAGACTAGTTCTTTCTCTCTTTTATTTTACATTGCCAACTCCAGCGCCGCGCCGACGAAACACAATAGAGCAAATGCCAGCGCGAACTTGGCAAAATTG
>CAZFZI010000002.1:0-3116 GCA_964523275.1 uncultured Candidatus Saccharibacteria bacterium | reverse complement strand
CGCCGCGCCGACGAAACACAATAGAGCAAATGCCAGCGCGAACTTGGCAAAATTGATTTTTGACGCGAATTTGGTCAAAAGATCAAGCGTCAAAACACCGGCAACAAAACTCATTAACAGCGCCGGCCACATTGCCAAAGAAAACTCCTCCATTTTGAATAAAGCAAAATAAGCCGTTGACGCGGCCACCGCCGGCACCGACATCAAATAAGACAACCGCAAAATTTGCGCCGGCGGCAACTCCCCCAGCGACAAGCCGAATATCGTGGAACCCGAACGGGAAAATCCGGGCAATGCGGCAATCCCCTGCAGAACGCCGGCAATCGCCGCCAATTTGCTTTTACCCAATTTCAAATTGATTTTTTTTGCTTGGAAATAAGCCGTGAACAGCAACCCTGTCCCCGTGAGAAAAAGCAATCCCGCGCCCAGCGCCGCTTGCGCGGCAATCCGGCTCACGGCAAAACCAATCGGCAAGGAGATTGCCGCGGTTATCGCCAAAAATTTGATCAACTGTTTGTCTTTTAACAATAAAACATTCGCCCAATCACGCCGATAATACCAAAGCGCGGCCAGCAACGTTCCCGCATGCAAAAACAACGCCATATCCACCGGATTGACTTGCTCGGCCAGATATTTTGCCGCCACCGCCACCACCCCCTCGCTGGAAATCGGAATCCATTCAAACACCCCCTGCAACAAACCAAGAATAAGATAATTAATAAATTCCATTACAAAAATCAAATGATAAATTATAAATGATAAATAAAATTCTAAATTCAAAATCAAATTTTAAAACAGAATTTCGTATTTCGTTTTAATTTTAAGTTTTAGATTTTGATTTTGATTTTGTTTATCATTGAATTTTAGATTTTGATTTGATATTAAACTTTCTTTATTCTAATATAAAACCATTGTAATTAAAACAAAAATAACAATATGGCAAAAGAAAAAGTTTTTGTGGTTGGGCACAAATCGCCCGACACCGACACTGTCTGCTCGGCCATCGCTTATGCCGAATATTCAAGAAGAAAGAATAAAATCAACGCCATCGCCGCGGTTTGCGGCGACATCAACCCCGAAACCAAATTTGTTTTAAATTATTTCAAAATCAAAAAACCGGCGAAGTTGAATTCCGCCGCCGGCAAGAGTTTGGTTTTGGTTGACCACAATGAAGCCGGCCAAATGGTTGACGGCGCCGAGAACGCAAAAATTATTGAAGTGATTGATCATCACAAAATCTGCTTTAACTGCTCAGAACCGATAAAATTCCGCGCCGAACCGCTGGGCTCCGCGGCAACACTGGTTGCCAAGATTATGACAGAAAACAAATTCAAGATTTCCAAGCCCATGGCCGGAATCCTGGTTTCGGCGATATTGTCCGACACCGTGGTGTTCAAATCGGCAACGACAACTCCCGAAGACATCAAAATCGCCAAAGCATTGGCAAAAATCGCAAAAATAACCAATCTCAAAAAATTCGGCATTGAAATCAAAAAACAAAAAGCATCATTGAAAAAAATGAATGCCAGTCAAATCATCAACTCCGATTACAAAACTTTTGAAAGCGGACAAAAAAAATTCGGCGTGGGACAAATTGAAGTGGTTGATTTGGCTGAAGCCCGCGGCCGCCAAGGTGAAATTGAAGCCGAAATGGAAAACATCCGCGGCAAAGACAAATTGGAATTTATCGCCCTGATGGCCACCGACATCATTAATTGCGGCTCGCAAATTTTCATTGCCGGCAATAACGCCTCAATTAAAAAAGCATTCGGCAAAATTCCCGCGAACGGCAACTTATATGTTAAAGGAATGATGTCGCGCAAAAAAGACCTCCTCCCGCCCCTCCTCAAAACCCTGGAGTAATCCTCAACGGATGGATCCCGCCCATATATAATCACCGAATGCCGGTGAAAGAAACTTGCCAATCAACGAATAATGTTCAATTCCCGCCATCGTTGAAAGCTCGGCCAAATCGTTTTCGTCGGTGGCAATCGGCGTCTCCTTAACTTCAAACGCGTATTTTTGATCAAGAATAAAATCAATTTCTTTGCCGGTTTTCAATGAGTAATAACGAATACCGCCCAGCTGGCGCAATTGGGCATAGACCGCGTTTTCAAATCTGGCACCGCTCCCCGTATCGGCCAAAATTCCCAAAAGACCGCTATCGCAAAAATATAATTTTTCGGCCTTGACAATTTCGCGATCGGGATTTTTGGTCAACACCGAAACGCGCGAGATAAGATAGGTTCCCTCAAACAATTCAATATAATTTTTAACAGCTTGCCGGGAAATCCCGCTCATGCGCGAAAGTTTGGAATAGTCCAATTTATTGCCCGCGCGCCCAGCCAGCATTTTCATCAAGGCAAAGGCGTTGCGGCGATCGGCAAAATCCGCCAGTGAAGCAACATCAAGATTGATGTAGGAACTGATAATTTCGTTGAGCAGATCTTTTTTTTCGCTTTCAGTTGAAGACAAAACTACTTGCGGAAAACCGCCAAATTCCACAAATTCGTTATAATAGGCATTCAACCAATTATATTCGGCCGGTTGGAATTTTTTGTCGCGCCAGCTGTTATCCCCGACCGCATCAACCTTTTTGAAAGTCAAAAACTCGCCAAAATCCAGCGGAAACAATTCAAAAATCTTTTTTCTGCCGGCCAAAGATTCGGTAAAAAGATTTTTCAAATAATATGAACTTGATCCGGTGACAATGAATTTAATGTCATAATTATCATAAAGATATTTCAAAATTCCGGGAATTTCTTTCACCAATTGGATCTCATCAAGCGCGATATACGCCTTCCGCGAAAAAACAAGCCCTTTTTGCTTCAAAACTTCAATGATCGCGTCAAAATTGCGCGGCAAAAAAACATCATGGTTGGCCAAGACCTGCAAATCAATATAGATCTTGTTTTCAGAATCAATTTCTTCCAGCAACCGCTTAACCAAAGTGGTTTTGCCGGTGCGTCTCATCCCTGTGAGCACCGTGATTTCTTTGCGGGATAAATGGCTTTTTAACTCCTCATAAATTTTTCTTGGATAGATATTTTGCCTCATATTTTTAGTTATTTAACCATATTTTTACAAATAGTATTACTATTTGTATTCTAATTATA
>CAZFZI010000001.1:7213-46947 GCA_964523275.1 uncultured Candidatus Saccharibacteria bacterium | reverse complement strand
TAGGTTGTAGGTTCGAATCCTACCCGCGGAGCATAGTAGTCAAAGCATCAGTGAAGCTGGTGTTTTTTGTTAAATTCCAATATTCCATATGGAATATTTCCGCGCGCTTTGTTGCGTAGTATGCTACTTGCACTGAGTTGGAACAAGATAGCGCCAAAGAATTTTGCGGCGGTTGTATTCCCGTGATTTTAACGCGGCATTGAATTTGGGCGGGTTATGGGTTAGAGTTATTCATTGTTTATATTTATAAAGTTTTGATTATGTTCACCGGAATTGTTGCCAAAACCGGCAAAATTGAAAAAATAGAAGAAAAATCGGGCAAGGTCTATTTCACCATTGCCGTTGATGATTTTTTGCAAGATTGCAAAATCGGCGACAGCATCTCTTGCGACGGCACTTGTTTGACTGTGATTGAGAAAACCAAAGATAGTTTTGAAGTTGAGTTGATGCCCGAAACTTTGGATTTGACGAAATTCAAAGATTTCGCTACCGGCGATTTGATCAATTTGGAATTGTCCATAAAAATCGGCCAGCGCTTGGACGGGCATTTTGTTATGGGCCATATTGATGGCGTTGGTGAAATTAAGAACATTATTCATGACGGCGAATATGTGAGCTTGGAAATAATTGCGCCTGAAAAGATGATGAAATATTTGGCGCACAAAGGCTCGGTGGCGGTTAACGGGGTGAGTTTAACCGTTGCCGGGGTTGGCGATGATTGGTTCAAGGTGTGTTTGATCACGCACACTCTGGAAACAACCAATTTGTCGGAATTGAAAATCGGTAGCAAAGTAAATCTTGAAGCGGATGTGATCGCCAGGTATTTGGAAAAATTATTAAAAAATTAATTTTAACATTATGGAAGTCAATACTTTTTGCAAATTAGACGGAAGGAGATTGAAAATTGCCATTGTCCAAGCAAGGTTCAATCGGGAAATTACCGACGGTCTGGCGGCCGGGGCTGTTAAAGCATTAACGGAGGCGAAAATTGCCAATCACGAAACTTTTTTGGTGCCTGGCGCGTTTGAGATTCCTTTGGTTTGCCAAAGGCTGGCCAAAACCAATAGATTTGACGGCATTGTTGCTATTGGTGCGGTAATCAAAGGCAAAACCGCGCATTTTGATTATGTGGCCAAGGCGGTTTGCGACGGATTGGTGAAAGTGACGCTTGAACAGGGCGTGCCAATTGCTTTTGGCGTTCTTGCCGCTTATGATTTTGGGCAAGCGCAAGACAGAGCAAAAGACGATGCGAGCAACAAAGGATATGAAGCGGCGATGGCCTTAGTGGAAGAATTGGCAATTTTGAAAAAAATAGATGAACCCTTTTGAGGCAAAAGTTATTGCGGGAAATGGCAGAGGAAAGAAAATAGGATTTCCCACTGCCAATTTGGATAGAACTGATTTGGATATTGATTTCGGCGTTTATTCGGCCCGCGCTTATGTGGATGGGGAAAAATATTCCGCTCTGTTGCATTTTGGTCCGCAAAAAACTTTTGGCGGAAAGATCACTTCCGAATTGCATATCAAGGATTTTGATTCTGATATTTACGGTCGGAAAATAGAGGTAAAAATAATCGGCAAAATCAGGGAAATAAAAAAATTCAACAGCGTTGAAGATTTGAAAAAACAGATTGCCAAAGACTTGGAATTGATTTGAAGAATGACGGCGGTAAAAATAACTCTTATAACAGCGCGGCAATCCCGCGTTTTTGTTTATGGAATGTTTCGCCCGAAAGGTGGAATAGAGCGAATGTGTAATCGGACATTCACATTAATGCTTATGCCGGCAGGGATGGTTTTTGTCGGTGCGTCAAGATTTTGCTTGTTAAAATAAATGATAAGATGATAGAATAATGGAAAGCCGTAAAAATAAAAAAATAAAATAAGTATGATATCAATCAAAAGTTTGGGTCCCAAGGTGAAACCGGTTTTAAAAATTATAGGATTGGGATTGCTGGCGATAGCCGTTGTTGTGGTTGCGTTTAGCTTTATTGGCGAATTTTTCAATTCAATGTCTCGCGGAGAAAAATATCAAAGCGGCGGCTATTCAAATGTGCCGATGTCTTCGCCCGCCCCGTCTTCATATTATTCCGATTACGATTCCTATGATTATGAAAGCGAGCCGGGCATGGTGTTTGAAGAGGCCATGGACATCTCAAGTAAGCTATCAACAAGAAACGCGGCAACGCCGGCAAGCGATCCATACCGCCAAAATATATCTTCAACCGGGGACGATGCCGAGGAATTTGAGATGACGCAATACAATGCCGCGATTGAAACCCGGCAAGTTGATCAAACTTGCGCCGCGATCGGCGGCCTTAAGACCAGAAAAGATGTTATTTTTGAAAATGCGCGCAATTGGCGCAAAGGATGCGATTATTCTTTCAAGGTTGAACGTGATGCCGCCGACCAAATGTTGGCGTTTTTGCAAGCGTTCAATCCCAAAGAATTGTCCGGGCACACCTACACGGTTCAGGCGCAGGTGGAAGATTTCACCGGCAGGATTGATATTTTAAGGCAAAAGCTGGCATCAATTGACGAAACGCTGGAGAAAGCGGTTGCCGCTTATGACGAAGTGGCGGTGGTTGCCACTCAAACGGAAAATGCCGAAACTTTGGCAAAGGTAATCAACAGCAAAATAAATACAATTGAACAGCTTACGCAAAAAAGAATCAGTATTAATTCCCAGCTTGAAGAAATCCAGCGTTCAAAATCGCAACAGCTTGACCGCCTTGATTACACCTATTTTTCCGTAAAGGTGAGTGATAACGCGATGGTTGATTTGCAGGGGTTGAAAGATTCTTGGAGTTCGGCTGCCAGAAATTTTGTGCGGGAAATCAATGCAACCGTTCAAAACATTAGTGTTAACCTGTTGTTGCTGATCGCTGTTTTGTTCCAATACATTATTTACGGCTTAATCTTATTGTTGGCCGCCAAATTTGTTTGGAAAATTGGCAAGAACATCTGGCAAAAATAATTCATTAAAAAATTAAAAATATGAAATTTTTTTTATGGGTTCTTGCGGCGATAATGATTTTTGTGGGAGCTATAATATGGTATGCCAATGAGCAACAAAGAGAAACTATGCCGCCCGAAATTCAGCCGCAGGATCAAACGCAGACTTGGATACAGGATGAAAATTTAATCGCGCAAGCGGCATATGTTTGCGACGGTGGCAAAACCATTGCCGCGGCTTTCTATGAAGGGGAGCAAATCGCGGCGGCGCCGGGTGAGATGCCAGTGCCATCGGGAAGCGTGAGAATTATTTTAAGCGATGGACGGAATTACGATCTGCCGCAAGCGATTTCGGCATCCGGCGCGCGCTATGCCAATGATGACGAGTCGTTCGTTTTTTGGGACAAGGGCGGCAATGCGATGGTGCTGGAAAACGGGGAACAAAAAGATTTCACCGGATGTGCCGTGGCGCCGGCAGATGGTGAAGGCCAAAACATCAAAGTTATTTCGCCCAACGGGGGAGAGGAATGGTCCAAGGGGCAAAAAGTTGAAATATTGTGGCAAGCGTCCGAAATAACAAAATCCGTGAACATAAGATTGATGGTTGCCGATGACGGTGAGGGGCAAAGCTTTAACGCCGCGATCGCAACGGGCGTTGACAATACCGGAACCTATGAATGGACGGTGCGGGAGCTGTATGCCGAAGTTTTGGGCATAAACGATTTGCCCGCGTCGGACAAATATACGCTTGTTGTGGAAGATGCTCAAAACAACAGCATATACGATGCCGGCGACGCGCCGTTCGCCATTGAATAAAAAAAACATTTGGATTGGATTCAAACGCCGCAAACGCGGCGCTTTTTGATTGTGGAGTGTTGTTCTGTTGACATAATTAGGTTGCGATTATATAGTGGCCGTAGTTCGTTGTCATGATGGCAACAAGGATGGTGATTGGATATGAGCGTAGGCGATGTTGTATCGGCAGTGGCAGAAGTTTTGGGACCAGGAGAACTTCCTTATATTAAAATGGCAATAAATCCTCATGCCTATGTGGAAGAACTGCGGGAAGAAGTGAGAAATGCAGAAAACACGGCAAAATGTTTGTCGGTTTTGTTGCGAGCTCCTTCGGGTATGGAAGAAGAAGTGTTAACCGCGGCTCTTAATTTAGCTGAAAAGGTAGGGGAATATTGGGCAATAGTAGATCGTGCTCAAGCTTGCCATTGTGAGGATGTTGAGCAACAAGCAAGGAAGAAGATAGATGCGATATTGTGGGTTGCTTTGAAGAAAGCCAGAACCCCAGGAGCTTGCCACAGGATTTCTCAAGCGAATCCACATATTAGTGACGTTGGCAAGAAAGCGTCAGAGAAACTAAATCTCATTTTGGATATTAGATTTAGGGAAGCAAAAAAACAGAGGGATAGATGGGCAGTCTACTGGGCGGCTTCGGGTTTGAAAATGCGAAAAAAGGCTTTGAGCCAAATTTTGGCGCATACAGATAGTCCGAGAGGGGTTAGGGGGGTTGTGAAAAAAGTTTCTTACAACAAAGAGTATGCCAAAATGGCTTGGCTCAGGCTTGTGGAGATAACCGAATCAGAGAGAAAGCTTCGCAATCTTTATAAATCATGTCATGTAAGTGAAGTGCGATGGGCGATAGAAAATAAGGTTGAGCCTTTGTTGGAGGTTAAGCTTAAAGAAACTACGGAGATCGGGAAGTGTTGGCAGCTTTACAATGATCCCCTTGCGACCGAACCTTTCAAACAAAAAACGCTGTGGAAAATTACGGACTTGGCGGACAGTGTTGGAGTGCTTAAAGATGTCTATTGCAAGCCGACTACCGGCAAACTGAGAAAAATTGTCTTTGAGAAGATTATGAGTATTGCCGGTTTGAAAGATTTGAGAGGGCTCTTCAATGGGATGTTGATTCATCCGATAAGCAAAGAAGGAGAAAGGGTAAAAGCAAGAATCAACGAATTTTACGTGGAGGAACTTGAAGCGGCTGATACACCGGAGGAGCGCTGGGCTATATGCGGTAAGAGCGTATATGCTTCCAAGGTATTGGGAAGGTATTTAGATCTTACCGACGGGCTGGAAGCGCGCGTCAAAGTATATTCACACGTAAATCGGCAATCTCCGCTTAGTATAAGATGCATTCGTGAAATCGAACAATTGAAAGCGCAACAGGATTGATCGGGTGCAAATTTCCGCTTGTTCTTTATGGGCAACGCGGTATTTTTTTTACAAATTGTTGCGGGGGATTGTTGCAAAATGCAACAATTAGAGAAAAATTATGCAACAATTATACCGATAGGATGTTTCGCCCGAAAGGTAGAATAAATTTAAAGGTAATGGTTGATTTTGGAAATAAACCAAGTTATTTTAAATCAAAGGTATAAAAAATCAAAAACTATGAACAAAGCAAGAATCATTGTTTGGTTGCCCAGGATTTCAGGCATTGGGTTTGTTTTGTTTTTATCGCTTTTTGCGACAGATGTTTTTGGCGAGTATTTTGGCGCGGAGCTTTTTGTGGCATTTTTTATGCATTTAATTCCCTCGTTTGTTTTGGCCGCGATTGTGGCGATTGCTTGGAGATATGAATTATTTGGCGCGATCGCTTTTTTGGCCGGCGCGATTTTTTATGTTTATGTTGCTGGTCTTGGTCGTCCGTGGAGCTGGTATGCTTTCATTTCCGGTCCTGCAGTTGTTGTGGCGGTGCTATATTTTGTCGCTTGGCGACAAAACCGCAAACTCAAAAATTAAAAATTTCCAAAATTAATTTTGCCAATAACCTCGCAAGAGGTTTTTTCGTTTTTGCGGATGGCTGGGCGAATAATAGCTTGTAAATAACTTTTACATTGCCATTGACAAAATATTTTACACAGATTAAAATCAAGATATAAGAATCAAAACTTAAAAATGGATTCAAATTATATCAAAAAATTAAGAGAAAAAAACAATTTGACCCAAAAATATCTCGCGGGCGAGATTGGCGTTTCGCGGCCGACTTACGCGCAAATTGAGCAAGGGCGGAGAGACTTAACCGTGCCCGAAGCCCAAAAATTGGCGCAAATTTTTGGCCTGGCATTGGACGATTTTTTGGCGCAAAATATGCCGTCTGTTTCGGTTAAAATCATACCCAAAAAAGAAAATGCCGCGCAAAAAGAGGATAATATCAGAATTGACATACCGCAGGAATATGCCGATAAATTTCGAGAAGTATTATTGTATATTCTCAAAAAAATTGGCGGCAAGCCGAATGTGGGAATGACTGTTTTGTATAAAATTTTATATTTTATCGATTTTGATTATTACGAAAAATACGAAGAGCAATTAATGGGCGTCCTATATATTAAAAATCATCACGGACCGACACCGATAATGTTTGAGAAAATAATGCGCGGTTTGATTAAAGAAAATAAAGTTGAAGCGATAAAAAGCAAATATTATCAGTATCCGCAAACAAAATATATCATTAACCCTGCGACCAAACCAAATTTAAGCGTGATTAGCGGACAAGAAAAAGAACATATCGATTGGGAACTTGATCGTTTGTCCAATATGACTGCAACCGATATTTCGGCTTTATCTCATGCGGATGTTCCTTGGATAATGGGCGAACAGGGCAAGCCGATGCAATATGAAGCGGTGTTTTACCGCACCGATGCCACTTCGGTAAGGAGTTATGACGCGGAAGATTTGCTATAGTTCAATTAGTACGTTTGAGAAAGATTTAAAGCGTTTGTTGAAACGCTTTGTTTCCTTGGCCGCTGATATTGAAAAAGCAAAAATCTATGCGTTGGAAGCTTATCATATCAATTCAATTGACAGTCGTGCCGTTTTCCCAATTCCCGGATTTTGTTTTGAGCAGGTAAAGATATGCAAACTGAAAAAATTTACCTGCAGGTCGTTGAAAAACCGCGGCAATCAAAGCGGCATCAGAATAATCTACGCCTTTTATCCGGATGATTCAAAAATAGAATTCATCGAAATTTATTACAAAGCCGATCAAATCAACGAGAACAAGGCTCGCATTAAAGAATATTTATCGCAAAGAAAGTAATTAATGAATTGTGAAATTGATATTTCCAAAATTTTAGATTTGCAATTAATAAATATTTATGGATATAACACAATATATAATTAAAAAAACACCCGCCGTTATTATTTCATGGGTTTTTGGAAAGATATTTGGCAAAAAGAATATTGATATATTTGGAAAAATGCTTGGGATTAAAAAATGGAAAAAAGCGACTTATAGGCCTGCAGAAAAATGGATATTTAATTTACCATTGAAACAGCCGAAGAATCTCAGCCATTTGAGGAAAAATGGACAAATAAATTTCCAGATAAGGGGGTGTTTGCAGTGGAGGTATTCTTAAAAATTGATGGTGAATTAGTTACAAAACCATTATTGTTTATAGCAGTTGACGGATGGAGGAATTTAGCTACTTACATTGCTACTTACATCAGTTTTTGTTTTGTTGTATGATGAAAACAATAACCAATAATAAACAACAATAAAAATTATGGCGACAAACGGAAAAAACACGCGGAAAATCACGCGCGTAGGGAAAAGAAGTTTTGCAGTCACACTGCCCATTGATATGGTGCGCGACCTGGGCTGGAAAGAAAAACAAAAAGTAGTTGCCAAACGCGTTTCGGGCGGAATTCTCATTCGCGACTGGCACAGCAAATAATTATTATAATGAAAAAAGAATTATTTGAAATCGGGCAGGAGCGGGCGCAGGTTAACTTTTTGGTTGCTTGCGCCTTTGCGAAAGGATATAAAAGATTTAAAAATATTCTGGGGTGCAGCCATCCGGAAGTTATTATCAAGATATTTGGCGAAGAATATGCATCTTTGTTTTCAGTTTCAGGGCTAAGCGAGCTTTTTGCCCGCATAGACGCCTCTTTAATTGCCGCACCGAAGAAGTATTATGGCAAGTTGAAGCGGCAATTTTCAAGTGATTACGCGAAAGCGAAAAAAGCGATTGATTCAAAAAAAACAATTTCCGAAAAAATAGAAAACGGCGCTTTAGCGTTGTCGCTTTTAGTGCCATACATTGCCGCTTTACGCTATTATGAGGTTGGAGCGATGCGACGATTGAAAACATTACTTGCGAAGAGAAATGTTACCGTGGAAGATAAAGAAATGTTTTTTCTTTTTTCTCCGGTAGACTACACTACGGCGATCACAAAAGAAAGGATCGCTTTTTTGAAGATTGCTTTGGATTATTATAAAAATCAAAAAAATTTGTGTTGTATCGCGGCCTTGCAAAAACATGCGAAAATTTATAGTGCTTGCATGACACATGGGTCAACGCAGAACCGTTAGATGTTGAGGATTTTGCAGATATTTTGAAAGCATTATTGGTAAAACCTAAAAAAGAAATTAAAAAAGAATATGATAAATTGATTGCCGCGCCTGTGTTGACAAAAAAACAAAAACAAAAGATCAATAAAAAATACCAATTCAAAAAAGAAGAAAAGGCACTGATTAAAACTCTTGAATTGTCGTCGGAAATAAAAGCAAAAATAACCGATGCCATGTTTGTTGTTTCATCAATTGCGCAAGCGGTGCGGGAATTATCGGCGCGTTGGCAAATTGATAGGCGGCTTATATATAAAATGAAGCCGGAAGAGATTATTTTGGCTACAAAATTATTCCAAATTCCTCCAAAATTATTAAAAAGTATCCAAAAAAGGGACAAAATCGCGATTTGGGTGAAGGACGAAAAAATAAAAATCTTTTATCAAGACAAAGCGGAAATTTTTCTTGAAAGAAAAATTGCCAAAGAGGAAATCGGTGGAAAAGAAATTTCGGGAACGCCGATTTTTCAAGGCAATATCAAGGGAACGGCTCGCGTTGTCCGCGCCTTGGCGGATTTTTCAAAAGTTAAACAAGGGGATATTCTCGTTTGCGGGGATTTTTCTCCCGATTTTGTTATATTGGCAAATAAAATTTCGGCGATTGTCACCAACGAGGGGGGCGTGATGTCTCATGCGGCAATTGTTGCGCGTGAAATGAAAATTCCCTGTGTAACCGGAACGAAAATTGCCACAAAAGTTATCCGTAGCGGCGATATTTTGGAATTGGACGGCAAACGTGGAATAGTTAAAATAATATGATTTTATGGTCTATTTGAAAAATCTTGCCGAAATTAGTAAAAAAAATATACTTTTTTCCGGTGGAAAAGCCGCAAATCTTGGCTGGCTGATAAAAACCGGGTTTAATGTGCCATCGGGTTTTGTCGTTGGCTCGCCGGCTTTTGATTTATTTTTAAAGCAAGATAATACCGGCCAAAAGATCAAAAAACTTTTGAAGGAAATCAATTCAAAAAAAATTTATGATTTGATTGAAAAATCAAAAAAAATTCAGAAAATAATTTTGGATTTATCCATACCGGATGAAATTGCCAAGGAGGTTAACGGCGCTTTGATCCGATGGAAAAATAAAAAATTTGCCGTGAGAAGTTCGGCAATTTCCGAAGATTCAAAAAATCATTCCTGGGCGGGGATGTTAGAGAGCTATGTTGATGTTCCGAAAAATAAAATCGTTGGCAATATCAAAAAATGCTGGGCGTCGTATTTTTCGCCGCGGGCGAACATGTATCGATTGCAAAATAAAATAGACGTTGATGATATATTGTGTGCGGTTATTGTGCAAGAAATGTTAAAACCGGAAACCGCCGGAGTTTGTTTTACCGCCAATCCTGCAAACGGCAATCAAAAAGAATTATTCATAGAGGCTGCGCATGGGGTTGCGGACAAAGTTGTCGGCGGCAAAACAATTCCCGATTCTTATGTAATTGATAAAATTTCCAATAAAACAATATCAAAAAAAATCAACGGTAAAAAATCAATTATTGATAATAAACAGATAGAAGAGATTGCCGATATATGCGGCTTGATTGAAAAGAAAGCCGGCGCGCCGCAAGATATTGAGTGGGCGTTTGCGCGGAGGAAGTTTTTTATTCTCCAAACCCGCCCGATCACAACATTGACAAAATAGAAAAATAATGTTAGCGTTAAATTGCGATTTTTGGAGGGATCTTTATAAAAGATAGAAACAGAGGGCCGCTTGTGGCCACGGACCTTGACGGCACTTTAACGCGGGTATTAGGCAACGGATTTCCATTGAAAATATTATGGAAAAAATTGCTTTGTGAATATCCTGGCATAGAACTCAAAGAAATGCCGGAAAGAATCGATGAAGAATCTTTTGTTGCAATAATTAGCGCGCTTGAAAAAAGCGGAGCGACGAAAGATTCTGTGCAAAGAATCGCGTGTAAATTTCCGCTTCGACAAGGCATGCGGGAGTTTTTCCGGGCAATCAGTGAAGTAAACGGATTGCTAGTGATTTTGACTGTCAATCCGTTTGGCGAGGATTGGGTAAAATGTTTCTTCCCCGAAGCAATGCCCAATTGTCGCATTGTGGCGACAACTCCAGTTTGGCAAGACGGGGTTTTGACGAGATTCCAAAACATTGTTACCCCACAAACCAAAAAAGTTTTGCCAGATTTGCCAGGGGTTAAGGAGCGGGAAGTGATTCTTATAGGTGATGCGCCCAAAGATATCCGAATGATTGATGGGCTGAATAATCAAGGGAGTCCGTTGATTACGGCTATTGGGCTTTGCTGGCAGGAGGAAAGGCAAGCTTTTACCGAAGCGGGCTTTGACACGTTACTCCCCATTGATAGTCCAATGATCTCGATTACCAATTTTATCAGATCGCGCTATTTGCCGCGTTAGGCATACGCGCTCTTTTTTTATTTGTTGGTATTGTGATATATACTGAAATTAAGCAATAAATTTGAGAAATTATTAAAAATATGGCAGAAGATTCACACAAAATGGAGAGGATGAAAGAAATCAGGGATGAGGTGGTTGCCTGTGAAAAATGTCCGCTGGGGCAATATCGCCGGGAAAATAATTTTTTGCCGGTTATCGGGCAGGGAAATCACGATGCCAAAATAATGTTTGTGGGCGAGGCGCCTGGATTAAACGAAGCCAAAACAGGCCGGCCGTTTTGCGGCGCGTCGGGAAAGATTCTGGACGAACTGTTGGAATCGGCCGGCATTAAAAGGGATGATGTTTATATTGGCAATATCCTAAAAGACCGGCCGCCGGATAATCGCAATCCTCAAGCAGGAGAGATTATCGCCTGCACGCCATACTTGGAAAAACAAATTGAAGTAATTGATCCCAAGGTGATTGGCACGCTGGGAAATTTTTCCACTGCGTTTTTGATGGAAAAATACGGCTTGAAAGACAAAATACAAGGCATCAGCAAAATACATGGACAGGTTTTTGAAGCCCGAGCGGATTTTGGCGGCAGGATAATCGTTCCTTTATACCATCCGGCCGTGGCAGTCTATAATGCCAATATGAAGGAAACGCTGATAAATGATTTTAAAATTTTAAAAAATTTCACAAGTTAAATTTGTGCAATGCAAAATACATACAGACCAAAAATAAAAGATTCGTTTAAAAAAACTTTGCGGGCTTTTGGGCAATTTTTGCCCGTGGTTTTTGGGGTTTTGCTTCTGCTTGCGATGATTGATGCCGTTGTTCCAAAAACCTTTTATGCCTGGGTTTTTTCCGGCAACAAATTGATTGATCCGCTTATTGGCGCAATGCTGGGAGGTATTTTCGCGGGAAGTCCGGTGGCAAGCTATGTTTTTGGCGGAGAATTTTTGGCGCAGGGAGTTAGTTTGGTCGCGGTGGCGGCATTTATTCTGGCTTGGGTCACAGTGGGCGTTGTGCAGCTACCCGCCGAGTCGTTGATGCTGGGAAAAAAATTTGCGCTTGCGCGAAACGGAATTAGTTTTTTGATGTCAATTATGATTGCGATATTAACGGTTGTAACTCTTTCATTTTTATGACAGCGATAAAGGCAATATTGGTAAAATTGGGCGACAGGTGGATTTTTCTTGCCATTGCGGGGGCGGTTTATTTAATCGCGGCAATATTTAACGCGAATCTCCTTCAGGCCGCGCTTCTTCGCTTTGTGGCGCTTTGCGTCAAGATTTTGCCGGTGTTTGTTTTGGTGTTTGCGTTGATGTTTGTTTGCAACTTTTTTTTGGACGCAAAAAAGATTATGCGATTTTTGGGAAAAGAATCGGGTGCCAAAGGCTGGTGGCTGTCAATTGCCGCCGGAGTTTTATCGTCGGGACCCATATATATGTGGTATCCGATGTTGGCGGATTTAAAAGGCAAGGGGATGAAGAATTGTTTTATTGCCGCGTTTTTATATGCCCGTGCGGTGAAAATTCCTTTGCTTCCGGTGATGATTTATTATTTCGGCTTGCCTTTTGCGGTGATTATCAATCTTTATATAATTTTACTCTCTTCAATTAACGGGTTGTTTGTTGAAAAAATTACTAAATCATAATACCTTACAATTAAACGAGTTTAACAAAGAAAAATATGAAAATTGCCATTGCCGCGGTTGATAAAAAAGAAAACGCCCAAATCAGCGAACGGGGAGGGCAAGCTCCCTGCTATCTGATTTTTGACGAGCGAGGGAATCTGCTTGAAATGATTGACAACCCATTTTGCGTTGGTGGCGGCGGTGCCGGATTTGCCGTTGCCAAAATGTTGGCAGATATTGGCGTTGATGTTTTTATCGCCGGCGCTATTGGAGACAACATGCAAGGGGCTTTGCAAGCAAGGCAAATAAGATATTGCCCGAAAACGGGGATTGCCTCTCGCGCGGCCAAAGAAATTGAAAATAACGAAAAATAAATATGGAAAACAAAAATTTTTTGGTGGGTGTTGCTGGCGGCATCGCGATTTATAAAATTTGCGATCTGGTGAGAATGCTGGTGAAGAAAGAAAATTTGGTGAAAGTTGTGATGACCGAAAACGCGGCAAAGCTGATATCACCGGTGGTTTTCCGCGCATTAAGTAAATCAGCGGTTTATATTGACACTTTCGGCACAGCTGATGAAAGCGGTGCCAGTCATATCAATTTGGCCAAATGGGCCGACACGGCGATAATCGCGCCGGCAACGGCCAATACGATTGGCAAGATTGCCAATGGCATTGCCGATAATCTTCTAACCGCAACAATAATGGCATTGCCTGAATCCGTGCCGCTGTTTGTCGCGCCGGCCATGAATGTGAATATGTGGAACAATGTTTTCGTTCAAGAGAATATGAAGAAAGTCGTCGCGCGGAAAAATTGCTTTATCGCCGGGCCGGTTTTGGGTGCTCTGGCTGATGGCACGGTGGGAACCGGTCGCATGGCGGAACCTGCCGAGATTCTGGATTTTGTGGAGCAAAAGATGGCATAATGTATGATTATGGAAAAAACCAAATTCAAAGAATTATTTTTAACTTTCGCGTCCGCGGCGCTGGCTCTGGCCGTTGGCACAACAATCATAATTTTGTTTTCGCTGGTTTTTTGGCTCAGGGAGAACAAAACGATTCTTGAGAGCGAATTGGTTCAAACCATGGGAGGTTTTTCGGCGCTGGTTAGAAGCCTCAATTTCACAATTGACGGTTTGGATGCCGGTCTTGAACAAACCAAAAGGGATTTGGCGATTACTGTCGCTCAGCGCGACTATCTTGGCTTGCAATATAATGATGCTATGGAAAAATACTATCAGGAAAAAGTCCGCATGGACGATCTGAATTCCCAAATTGGCCAGATAAAGGGTTCGGTGGACACTTTGGAAAAACTGAAAGCCATTGACGAAGAATTGTTGAAAAAATATTCCAAAATTTATTTTTTAAACGAAAATTATAACCCAGAATTATTAACGACAGTTGATTCGCGGTATGGCTTGAATCCCGACGAAAGTTATTTGATTCATTCCAAGGTTTGGCCGTTTTTGCAAGTGATGCTGTCCACGGCCGAGGCCGATGGCATTGATATTAAAATTGTTTCGGCCTACCGATCTTTTGACGAGCAATCCGGCATAAAATCTTCCTATAAAATGATTTATGGCACCGGCGCCAATCAATTTTCGGCCGACCAGGGATATTCGGAACATCAGTTGGGCACGACATTGGATTTTACTACAACAGAATCCGGCGCGGGATTTGATGGATTTGGAAAAACCGATACCTATCTCTGGCTTTTGGATAATGCCTATCAATATGGTTTTATTCTTTCCTATCCGCAAAATAACAATTATTACCAGTTTGAGCCGTGGCATTGGCGGTTTGTGGGCAGGGATCTTGCCAAAAAACTGCACAATGAGGGCAAAAATTTTTACGACCTTGACCAGCGCGAAATAGATGAATTTTTGATCTCGTTTTTTGACTGATTCCGATTTGCTGTTGCGGGGCTTGGCAAAAATCAATTTATGGTGTATGCTGGGTGAGCAAGGCAAAATTTTTAAAAAACAGTCGGTTGTCTTTTTGTTTGTAAAATAAAATCAAAAAAATGGAAGGAACTATCAAAACACTCACGGAAAGAGGATTTGGCTTCATTTCCCGCGAAGGGGAAGACAAGGATCTCTTTTTCCACTCCAAAGAGTTGAATGGTGTTGCTTATGACGAATTGAAAGTCGGCGATGCTGTTACTTTTGAAGTAATCAACGGTGAAAAAGGCCCGGCGGCGGTGAACGTCGCTCGCGTTTAACTATCCGAGATTGAAAACGCTCCAATTTTTGGAGCGTTTTTGATTATTGGTCCGGGTATTGCTATTTGCCGTTAATAGGGTAACATGGGAGTATGAAGGTATCAAGCGTAAGAACCATCAGAGAGCAAAATGTTGATTCGGAACCGATAACGCAAGAGCAGTTTTTGGCCGAGCACAATAAGCTTTCGCCGGCTAATCTGCGCGCTAGCGGCTCTTTGTTGGCGCGTTTTCGCCAAGAGAAGCAGTCTCTTTTCAAGGATGACGGCTGGTCGCTGGAGAAATTGCGCCGTCCGTTCATCATCTGGCTTACTGCTTTGCCTGAATATCGCAAAGAGGATCGCGATGAGGTGATGGTGAACAATCAGAAATATTCAAAATTTTCGTAGTTATAAGTCGGCTTTCATAAATAATAATCACACCTCTTATGGTTATTATTTATGAAAGCCGACTAAGACGCGAAAATTTCAAACAAAAAACAGCGGAACATTCCGCTGTTTTTTGTTCGCGCCGGAAATTTCTTTTTTCGTTTTTTTTGCTATCATCAAATTATGAAAAAAATTTACATCTATCCGGGAACTTTTTGCCCGCCGCATTACGGGCATATCGCGCTTGCCAAGAAGGCTGCCGAGGCGTTCGGTGAAATTTTGGTTATTTGTTCGGTGAACCCGGTAAAGGAAGAGAAAAATATTTTTGCTCCCGAAGAATGCAAAAAAATGTGGCAGACTTATGATTTGGGGAAGGATGTCAAGGCGGTGACGCTGGAAGAATTTCTGGCGTTGCGCAATCCGGACGATATGGTCGTGATGATCCGGGGCATCCGCGACAACAATGACATTATCTATGAAAACGCGGTGATGATCTACAACCGCGACAATTTTGGCATCACGCACTATCATTATATTATCAGCGGCAAGGAATTTGAAAAATTTTCCTCAACCGCGGCGCGGGAAGCCGCAAAAGCAAGCGATTTACAAAAATTAAATAAATTGGTTAATCCGCAAGTAGCGGCCAAAACCATCGCCAAATACGGCAAAAAATAATCTTGCAAAGGTCTAACCTTTGTTGCAAGGGTTAGACCTTTGCACCTTTGCAAGATTTGCGGGAATGGTATAATGGGCGTAAAGATAAAATAACATAAAAATTTATGGAAAACGAAAATGTTTCGCAAGTATCCGTGGCGTCCAAGGAAACCGCCAAGGACGCGTTTTTGCATCTTTTGTCGGCGGTAACGATTTATTTAAGCGTTATCGGGTTCATCACTTTGTGGTGGCAGATAATCAATTTTTTGGTGCCCGACAAGTTGAATCCCCAGGGAGTTGGCAGTGGAATATATATGACGCTGATTTGGGGAACATCGGTTTTGGCGGTGGCGTTTCCGGTGCACATTCTGGTTTCTTGGATTATTGGCAAGGATATTAAAGCTTATCCGGCAAAGCGCGAAGCCGGGGTGCGCAAATGGCTGTGGTATATCACGCTGTTTGTGGCCGCGATCACAATGATTATTGACACGGTGACGCTGTTGTATAATTTTTTAAGAGGTGATTTAACAGCGCAATTTTTTCTGAAGGCGCTGGTGATTCTTGTTGCTGCCGCGGCGGTTTTCGGTTATTATCTGTGGGATTTGAAAGAGAAAAACAAAACCGGCAATCTGCCCAAAAAAATTGCTTGGATTGCCGGAGGCATAATTTTGGCAAGCATTGTTTATGGATTTTTGCTCATGGGAACGCCGGCAAAACAGCGCGACATCCGTTTTGACGAGCAAAGAGCGAGCAACTTGCAGGAGATTCAGAACGCCGCCGCCAATTATTGGCAGCAAAAAGAAATCTTGCCGCAAAATTTGGATGAATTGAGCGTTATCGGCTATGTTATGCCTAAAGACCCGGAAACCGGAAAAATGTATGAATATTCGGTTATCGGCGAATTGTCATTTGAGCTTTGCGCGGATTTTGCCGCGCTTTTGAGCGAAGAAACAGGCAATGAGGCAAGCAGATATTATTCCCGTCCGGGTCTGAAAACCGTTCCCCAAGGGTGGGCGCATGGTGTTGGGCGCGCTTGCTTTGAAACCTCCATTGATCCCGATTTTTTTGAAAAAAACGGCATTTTGAACGGTAAAACCGTTCCGGTTTTAATGGATTAATGACCGGTTATCGCGTATTAAAAAGCGGGTAATCCCGCTTTTTTTGTTGGTCGTTTTGTTGCAAGCCTTGACATAATCATCGTTTTATGCTTGAATTAACATATAACTTAAAATTCTCGTTAGTTTTGTTTAGGTAAAACCTATCCTCGTTAAGCGAGCGGTATAATCCGCGAAGTCCTGAGTGTGGCGAAGGGCGAAAAGCTTCAAAAACTGGCGATTAAAATTACAGGTCGCTTTTTTTGTTTTGGTTCAAGCCATCAAAGAGCTTAACAGACCCGAAGTTATGAAAGAAAAATGCAGACAAAAACTCAGAATAAAAACGGTTTTGGCAGTTATTTTATGAAGTCAAGATCGTTTGCAGTTGGAACACGCCGGCCGCGTTTTAACGCGCCTCGCGGTTTCCAAAATAAAAGAAGGAATTTTGGCGGTGCCAAGATTGATCCGGCTCGATTCGTCAATAAGGCGATTGCGCCTGAAGCTGACGGCCCGCAAACGCTTGAAAAAGTCCAGTTTGGTGATTTTGAAATTTCCGCGGCGTTAAAAAAAGTTATCGCGGCGAAAGGCTACAAGATTGCCACCCCGATTCAGGCAAAAACCATTCCGCAAATTTTGAAAGGCGTTGACGTGGTGGGTATCGCTGATACCGGCACCGGCAAAACCGCGGCATTTTTGGTGCCGTTAATTGACAAGGTTTTGCAAAACCGCCAAACAAAAATTTTAATCGTTGCTCCCACGCGCGAATTGGCGGTTCAGATTGATCAGGAGCTCAAAAGTTTGGTTAAAGGATTGAAAATTTTTTCCGCGTGTTGTGTGGGCGGCGCAAGCATTTCGCGCCAGCTGGCGCAATTGCGTTATTTCAATAACTTTATTATTGGAACGCCGGGACGGTTGAAAGATTTTATTGAACGGAAGCGGATTCATTTGGCCGAATTTTCCGCGGTTGTGTTAGACGAAGCCGATCGGATGTTGGACATGGGATTCATCGCCGATATGAGGTTTTTGATGGCGGGAATGTCCAAAAGCCGGCAGACATTGTTTTTTTCCGCCACTTTGTCGCGCGAAATTGAAAGATTGATAGGCGAATTTTTGCGCGATCCGGTTTTAATTTCCATTAAAACCCGCGACACTTCCAAGAACGTGGATCAAGACGTGATAAAAATTGCCGGGCGCAACAAGACCGAAATTTTATGCGGATTGTTGACAGAAGTTGAATTCAAAAAAGTTTTGGTTTTTGGTCGCACCAAGCATGGCGTGGAAAAGCTTTGTCAGACGCTTGAAAAAAGCGGTATTAAAGCCCAGTCAATCCATGGCGATAAAAGATATTCGCATCGCGTGAGGGCGCTGGAAATGTTTAAAGAAGACCGCGTTCAAGTTTTGGTGGCTACCGATGTCGCCGCGCGTGGCTTGGACATTGCCAATGTGACGCATGTGATCAACTATGATCTGCCGCAGACATATGACGATTATGTTCATCGCATCGGCAGAACCGGCCGCGGCCAAAATTTCGGCAAAGCGCTCACCTTCATTGATTAAATTCAAGAAAATGTGGCAACGAAAAACAGGAGCAATCCTGTTTTTTCGTTGCCAAGATGGCGTTTTTTGATTTATTTGTGTTAGAATGGAATAATAAATAATTGAATCAAAATAATAAGCTTATGATTGGAGCAATATGGCGCGGATTTTTGGATTTTTTTAAAGCAATCTGGGAAGTGGTGACTGAACCGCAGTTTCTTGAAATGCTGGTTATTGTTTTTTTCCTGCTTTTTGTTGGCACGGTTTTTTATTGTAATGCTGAAAATTGGAGCATATTGGATTCGTTTTATTTTTGCGTTTCCACACTCACGACCGTGGGATATGGTGATCTGGCGCCGACAACCGATGCCAGCAAGATTTTCACGTCATTTTATATTCTCACCGGCGTTGGCGTTTTGCTTGGATTTGTCAACGCGGTGGCAGTAAACGCCAAAGACAAAAGTCCGCTGGACAGATTTTTCAAAAAATAAAATCAAATAACTTTGAACTATGAAATACTAACTGTTGAAATCAAATTTCAACGCGCTTGTTGAAATTCGATTTCAACAAATTCTAATTTCATAATTCAAAGTATATACATTAATAAAATGGCAAAAATTATGGAAAATTTGGAAAACCAAAAATTGGAAACCTTGGATTATTACGCGCTCCAAACTTTGGAGAATTTGCCCAAGTGGGAATATCCGCAAATAAATATCAAAAAAACCAGCCGCAATGTTTTCGTGGGTTCGGGTAATGCCGACAACACCGGCCGGATATTGGCGCGAAATTTCGGCGGTTGCGCTTTTTCAATCGTTGACTACCAAAGATTTTTCAAAAACTGCCCGGAAAAAGATTTGAATGTTTACATTGTCAACGCTTCCGGAGGCAAGGATGGCGTGAAAATGGCGCAGTGGCTCACCCAAAACGGATGGCAACCAAAATTGATCACTTCCAATCCCGAGCCGCCGGCGGGAAAATTTTTGCGCCTGGAAAATGTTTTCGCTTTTCCGGCGATAAAAGAGCCGCCCACATATAACGTGAGCACCTACGCGGCAATGCTCTATGGTATTTTAAAGGAAGACATTTCGGATGTTGCCGTCAGGATTAAAAAATTGCAAGTTCCTGATTTGCGAAAATATAAATTCATTTTCTTTTTATGCGAAGATAAATATGAAATTATCGGCCGCATGGCAAAAAGGAAAGTTGCCGAAACTTTGGCGGGGCTGGGTGCGGATGGCGGCGGGTGTTCCAACGCGGCACACGGAATGTTGCTTCAACCCAATGCCGACCGTTTGGTGGTTTGCATAAATTGCGAATATGACGGACATGGCGATGTTTGGCAAATGAATGCGGATTCCTATCTGGAGGCGTTGTTGAGCATCCATTGTGTCATCGGCAAAAACCAAACCGATGCCGATTCGCAAAACATTTTGCGCAATTATTTTGAGAATGCCAAAAAACAAGGGTGGCAATTCGGCAAATTCTGGTAATTTTCAAAGGTCGTTCCTCGGCGTAATCGCTGAGGTGCGACCTTGGCGAACTAAGTATTGAATTTGTGAAAAATAATTTTATTTTTTTAATTTTTACAGCGGTGATTTTGGTTGCCGGTTTTTTGGTTTTTAGCAATCAAAAAAACGCGCCGAAAAATGGATTGGGGCGGGTTTGTGTGAAAGATTCTTGCTATGATGTTGAGATTGCCAAAACGCCGCAAGAGCAGGCGCGGGGACTGATGTTTCGCGAAAGTTTGGCCGATGGCAAAGGGATGTTGTTTGTTTTTGAAAGCGAAATCCGGCATTCTTTTTGGATGAAAAACACCTTGATTTCGCTGGATATTATTTGGATAGATTCGGACGGCAAAATAGTTTATATTTCGCAAAACACGCCGCCGTGTGTTGCCGATCCTTGCCCCAGCTACGCGCCGGACGCGCCGGCAAAATACGTGCTTGAAGTTGCCGCTGGCCAAATACAAAAAACCGGCGCGCAAGCCGGTGATATCGCGGCTATGGAGTTTTAAATGTCCAGAATGATTTTGGCGTCCAGAATCAGGGCGCCGTTTTCATCAACAGCCAGGGGGTTGATATCAATTTCTTTTATTTGTTCAAAGTCAAGCGGCAGGCGGGAAAATTTTGCCAAAAGTGATGCGAGTTTTTCAATGTCGGCGCCTTTTGTGTTGCGGTAGCCTTTCAGCAATTTAAATATCTTGGTTTTTGCCATCAAGTTTTTTGCCATCGCCGCATTCAGCGGCGGCAAGCCGATGGCGGTGTCGTCAAAAATTTCCACGGCGGTGCCGCCCATGCCGAAGATGATTACCGGCCCGAAAAGTGGATCTTTTTTTGCCCCCACAATCAGTTCATATTTTTTTGAAACCATTTTTTCCACGGCAATGCCTTCAATATGTTCATCCTTTAAAGATTTTTTCGCTTTTTCCATAATCTCGTCAAACGCTTTTTTGGTGTTGGCGGCATTGTTTATATTCAATCGCACGCCGCCAAGCTCGGTTTTGTGCAAAAGATTTTTTGCCTGCAATTTCATGGCAACGGGAAAGCCGATTTTTTTTGCGGTTACCATGGCTTGTTTCGCGGTTTTTGCCAAATAGACCGGATTACAAGGCAGATCGTAGGATTGCAAAATTTTGCGCGCGGCACTGCCGGTGATAACACTTTCTTCAATTGCTTCGGTATTTTCAATTATCGCGGACGCGGTTTTCATATCGCCGCGAAATTTGCCGGAATTTTTTTGCGCGGTTGTTTTTGCCTCTTTTATGTTTTTTTGCCAAAGTGCCAATCCCAGAAAACAGGCAACCGCTTTTTCCGGCGTGCGATAAGTGGGAATGCCGGCTTGGCGGAAAACTTCCACTCCTTGAGCAACGCGGCCGGCGCCCATGAAAGAAATGAAAACCGGCTTTTTATCAATATCGGGCAGGGAAGCGATTTTCGCGGCAATTTCTTTGCTTTGAGTGACGGCTTGCGGAGCAATAATTGCCATAATGCCGTCAACATTTTTGTCTTGCAGGCATATTTGCGCGGCGGCGCGGTAGTGTTCGGGAGTTCCGTCGCCTAAAACATCAATCGGATTGGAACGGCTCCACGCGGCGGGCAGATCCGCGTCTAAATTTTTAATGGATAGTTTGGAAAGTTTTGCCAAGTTGCCGCCGTTTTGCGTTAAAAAGTCGGTTGAAATAACGCCCGGACCGCCGGCGTTGGTGATAATTGCCAGCCGGTTGCCCTCGGGTTTTTTGCAGTGGTTGAGAGTTCTGGCGTAATTGTAGAATTCACTGATGGTGTTCGCGCGAATGATGCCGGCGCGTTCAAATGCTGCCAGAAAAACTTTGTCGTTGCCGGCAATTGCGCCCGTGTGCGAAGCCGCGGCTTTTGCGCCCGCGGGATTGGTGCCGGCTTTCAGGCAGACGATGGGTTTTGTTTGGCAAAATTTTTGCGCGGCGGCCATAAATTCGCGCGCGTTATTCAATGATTCCATATAGAGCAGAATACTGCTGACGTTTTTGTCGCGGTCAAAATAACCGATCAGTTCGGCAAAACCGATGTCGGCGGCCGAACCGATGGAAACAAAGTGGGAAAAGCCGATGTTGTCGCGCAGAGACCAGTCCAAAAGCGTGTCGCACAGCGCGCCGCTTTGGGAAATAAAAGCAATGCTTCCCGGCAGGGGCAATTGGGGCGCGAAGCTCGCGTTGAGCGATATTCGCGGGCTGGCAAATCCCAAACAATTGGGCCCCAGAACGCGAATGCCGTATTGCTTTGCCGTTTCTTGGATTTTGGCAAAATTCTTTTGCCCGGTGGCGCCGGCTTCTTTGAAGCCCGAAGAAACAATCACCGCCGCGCCAATGCCGGCTTTGCCGCAGTCCGACAAAACATCCAAAACAACGGGCGCGGGCGTGGCAATAATTGCCAAATCTATTTTTTCGTTGATATCGCCGATTGCCGCGAATGCTTTAATGCCTTGCACCGTATCGGCGCGGTTGTTGACCGGAATTCCCTTGCCGGCATAGGCGCTGTTTTTGATGTTGGAAAAAATCGCGCCGCCCACGGAATGCTCTCTGTCGCTGGCGCCGATTATCGCGATTGTCTTGGGATTGAAAAATATATCCAAATTTTTGCTTTCCATAAAATTTTTGTTTGAATATCTTGCAATGCTCTAAGCATTGCAAGATTAAAGTTGGGCGTTGAAGTTTGGCCTCAACAGGCTTTATTTTACACCATCGCGCGTTATAAACCAAAAAAAGCGCGTAGCGCTTTTGAAATTTTATAAAGAGGGAGCGATGTATAATACTATAGGCGGGAGAAAGGGGGAAGTAAAAAAAGATCTTAGCAAACATTATACATCGCTTATTAAAAAGGCAAAACAGATTCAAGATAATCCGTTCTACATCTCAAAAGAAATCGAGGAGGTGGATGCTTCCTCAACTCGAGAATATGCTAATTTTCATAATTGTCAAGGTTGTTGATTTTTATTAAAATTTTTGTATACTAGTATTATCCCTTAGGCGGGAGACTGAACAGGAGGTGAGACGCAATGGATCTTCTAGGGATTGCAGTTATCGAAAAGCCCGAAGATGATTTAGCCGCTGATTTAAGGCGACAGGCAATGCAAGAGCATCGGCTCATTGTCGGCGGAGAAAACATTCCATTAGAAGGTTAAGCTTGAGCATGATTGCTGAAGCTTGGCCTTATTTTTTTGTTTAAAAATTAAATGCCGGGAGGCGTTTTTTTGTTTGTGCTATAATTAAAATATTATGCGGATATTGAAATTTCTATTTTCGCTTCTGGCAATATCGCTGGCCGTTTTGGCTGCGTTTTTTTGGATTGATTTTGGCCAATTGCGCCACGCCCGGGAATTTGTTGAAAATCAGATTTTTATGCCTCCGGCAATAACGATTGTTGAGCAGGAAAGCGACACCGGCGCCGCTTTTACTTTGCGTCAAACTGCCGCGATTGAAGACGCGCCCAACGCCAACGCGCCCGATATTCTGGCGCCGGAAAAGCAAAATGTTTTGGCGCCGGCGATTCAACTGCCGGACCTTTCCGAAAAACAGACAATCGGCAATGGCGCGCTAACTCGCGCCGGAATCATCGCGCAAACAAATATTTGGCGGCAAATTCATTTGGGTCAAGGGTTTGATTTAAAAGAAAATTCTTTGCTGGATATTGCCGCGGCCGCCAAAGTTAAAGATATGTTTGACGGGCAGTATTTTGAGCATATTTCTCCGGCAGGATATGGCGCGGATTATTTTGCGGGCAATGCAAATTATCAATTCATTGTCATCGGTGAAAATTTGGCTAAGGGCAATTATGCCAATGACGCGGTCTTGGCGCAAGCATGGATGGACAGCCCCGGGCACCGGGAAAATATATTAAAAGCCGCCTATCAGGATATCGGCGTTGCGGTGGCGTATGGAATGTTTGAAGGCGGAAACACTTGGCTGGCAGTGCAGATATTTGCCACGCCCGAAAGCGCGTATCCTCAAATTGATGCCAATCTGGCTTTGGAAATTGATCGCCAAAAAACGATTTTGAATGATTATGCCGCGCGACAAGACGCGCTCTTGCCGCAAATTGAACGGCAAAAAGCGGTGGCGCAGGCTTTGAAATCCGAATATGACGCGCTGGTTGTTGTTCGCGCGGATCGCAAAACAATAAACGCGAAATTGGACGAACTGAATGACGCTGTTGCGATGATAAATGCCAATGTCAATGAATATAATGCCGATATGGGGGAAGCCCGCGCGGTTTACGAGCGGCACAAATCCGATATTGAAAAATATAACGCGCAAGTGAAAGTCTATAATGCTTGTGTCGCGGTGTTGGAATGATGCGGTAAGCTGTCATGTTTGATGAGGGCGGCAAAAAGCGCGGGAACCATAAACAGGGTGAAAAATGATGACACCGACAAGCCGCAGATGATTGACAATCCCAGTGCCTGCCATGTTGCCGAAGACAGTGTTATGGGAATGATGCCAATAATGGTGCAAAATGAGGTGATGAAAATCGCTTCAAACCGCGATTTGCCCGCGTCAACGATTGCGTCGCGAAAGGGAATGGCGCTGGCAAGGTTGAGATTGATCTTGTCAACCAGTATGATCGCGTTTTTCACCACAATTCCAAACAGCGCCAAAATTCCGATGAGGCCCGGGAAACTCAACGGAACGCCAAAAATCGCCAAGCCCAAGAAAACTCCGATCAAGGCCAGCGGCACTGATATCAAAACAATCGCGGCTTTGGTGAAAGAGTTGAATTGGATCACCATTGTGGCCACGATAAGAATGAACGCCAGCCCCATGGCCGCGATAATTGATTGCACGGATTCGGCTGATGTTTCATTTGCGCCGCCAAAGGTGATTTCGTAATTTTCAGGTAATTTATATCCGTTCGCCCTTTTTTGAAATTCGGACAGCACTGTGTCGGAAGTGGTTTGGGCGGTGATATCGCCGGTTAACAGCACGGTGCGTTTTTGGTTGATGCGCAAAATGCTTTCCACTGAAGGATCCAGTGAAATTTCGGCGACGTCTTTTATGAAAACCGGCCGGCCTTGCGAGTTTGTGATTTGTAGATTTTGCACTGCTTCCAGATCGTCAATCGCTGTTTCGTCAAACTTGGCGATAACTTTTATGTCTTGGTTGTCCCGCAGGATAGAAGCGGCTTCCGTGCCGGAAATTGCGGTGCGCAGCATGGATCCCACCGCGGCGGCATTCAGGCCGTTTTGGGCGAGCTTGGTATGATCAACCTTGAAAACGTATTGCGGAGAAGTTTCTTTGAGCGAGATTTCGGTGTTAACGACGCCCGGGATGGATTGCAGGATTGGTTTTAGATCGTTGGCGATTTCTTGAAGTGGCATAATTTCGTCGCCGGAAATTTGCGCCTGAAAGGCCGAGCCGCTGGGCGGTCCGCCGCGCAAAGAAACCACGGTTATTTTGGCGTTTGGGATTTGCGCCAAATCGCGCCGCAAGATTTCTTCCATTTCGTATGATTTTAACATACGTTGGTTTTTGTCAACCAGATTGATTGTGATTGATGCTTTATTGGCTGATGACGATCCACTCTGATAATTTGACGTGGAAGTGGAAATCGCGCCGCCCACAGTGGTGGAAAAATTATCAATTTCTTTGTATTGCGATAATTCTTTTTCCACGATTTGGGCGATTAAATCCGTTTGCTCCAATTTATAGCCGGATGGCGCTTCAATATTGACATACATATAGCCCAAGTCGTCCGCCGGAAAGAATTCGGACCCGACAATGCCGCATATCGGCAAAATTGCCGTGCCGGCAAACAGCGCCAAAATTGCCGCAAAAAACATTTTGCGGATTTTTGCGTTATCCACCAATTTTGCAAGATATTTTTCATAAAGGGGCAGGGCTTGGCTAAAATTTATGATTCCGTGGCTGATCCGCGAAAACCAAATGTTTTTTTGCGGCTGGTTTTGGCCGCGCAACTTTTGCTTGATCAATTCGTCGTTTTTTGATTCGGATGCCATCAGCCGCCGGTTTTCTTCCAGTGCGGGTTTGCTGCGCGTTTCATACCACCAGGCCATCAATCCGGCGGCGGCCAGAATGATCGCGCCTCCGGCAACGGCAAAAATATTCTTTTGCAGGAGCAAGAGTGCGGCGGCGGCAAGGAGCGCGCCTATGTAGACGAAGAACAGTTTTTTTGTGAGGCGCACCCGTTCCAGAATCGCGGCAAGCGGGTGATTGACCATCAGCGCGATTGCCAGCGATGCCAGCAATGTGGTGGAAACAACAATTGGCACGGATTTCAGAAATTGCCCCATGATCCCGCCGGAGAACAGCAGCGGCAAAAATGCCCAAACCGTGGTGAGCGTGGTGGTGGTTAAAACGATTTTGAAATCGTTTAGCACCAAGAGCACCGCTTCTTCGGGCGTGAATTTTCCAGACCGCATATATTGCTTGGTGGCCGAAACCACCACGATCGCATCATCCACGATCAGCCCCAGCGATAGAAGCAGGGAAAACATTGACAGGAAATTTAATGTGATACCGATTGAATCCATTATTCCAAAAGTGATGAAGAACACCAAAGGAATAGCCAGCCCCGCAACCAGCGCCTCCTTCGCGCCGATGAGCAAAAACAAAACTCCCATCACAAGGCATAGCGTTAAAATGAAATCATGGGTTAATTGTTCAAAATCATCACGGATATATTTTGATTGGTCGTATGTGGCGCGGTATTCCAGCCCCGGAATACCGGCGGCGAATGTTTCCAGCGCGGCCTTTACTTCGTCCACGGCGGTGATGATGTTGCCGCCGGATCGCTTGACAACGCTGATGGTTACCGCTGATGTTGGCAAATTGTCAAGCGATGCAATTCTTGAAATTTTGGTTTTTTTAATTGATATTTCTCTTATCGCGGCCACATCGTCTAAAAATATCAGATTTTGCGCCGTGCCGCCGATTGGTAATTCTTGCAGTTTTTGCGTGTCGTAGATTCTTCCGTCAACGCTGATCGGGTAGACATATACCCGGCTTTCAAAATTACCTGATGGAATATTGATGTTGGCCGCGCTTATCGCGGCATTGGCTTGTGCCAGCGAAACACCGTAAAAATTAAGCTTTTCCGGCGAATAATTAATTTCAATCTCTCGCCGATCGCCACCGGCGATGTCAGCTTGGCGCACGCCGGGGATTTTTTCCAGTTCGCTTTTAATGTCTTGGGCATAGTCATAAAGAGTGAATCCGTCATAGGGTCCGCTTATCGCGATTGTGTATATCGGCGTGTCATCAAAAGATATTTCATTCACGGCCGGATCGTTGGTATCTCCGGGAAGCTGGTTTTTAATATTTTCCACTGCGTCGCGCACTTTGCGGACAGAATCGTCCAAATCCTGGTCGGCGTTAAATTGCACCACGATGCTGGAAATTGAATTTGCTGATGACGACTGGATGGTGTCAATTCCGGAAATGCCGGCAATTTTGGTTTCAATTTTTTTGGTTACCAGCTCTTCCACATCGGTGGGCGATGCTCCCGGAAAAATTGTGCTCACGACCGCGATTGGAATTTTCACTTCCGGGTTTGATTCTCGCGGCAGTTTGAGGAAAGAATAAACTCCCCAAACCGAAATCAAGGCAATCATCAAAGCGATTACCCGGAATTTATATACGAAAAAACTCAGCCACATTTTTTTCAAACGGGGATTGAATTTCAATTTATCAAGATATAACTGGTCAAACGAAGGTTTATTTTCCATTGTTAAATGTGGATTTTTTTATTCTTGTATTGTGACGGAATCTCCTTCTTTTAGCCCTCGCACCGAAGAAACGATTTTTGTTTCCGCGTCTAAGCCGCCGGTAATTTGAATATTTTCGCCGATGAGCTCGCCGGTTTGCACCGAAATCCGCGTTATGAGGTTTTTCTCAACGAAAAGCGCGTAATTGCCGTTGTCGGTAAATTGAATCGCTTGTATCGGGAGCAAATATTTGGCGCCGGCTGAACCTGTGTTTTTGGCGTTGATTTTAACGCTTACGTTTTGTCCGATAACAATCGGATTGGGAGCGTTTTTTGTGATTGCGATAATCACTTCTATTTTCTTGGTTTGCGGGTCAATTGCCGGAGATATATTGCTCACGGTGCCTTGAGCGCCGCCGTCAATTTCGGCATAATCGCCGATTGTGATTCGCGGCAGGTCAATTTCCGAAGCATAGGTTTTCACTTGCAACGCTGTTGGATTGACGATGCTGGCGATGAGTTGGCCGGGCATTGCCAGTTCGCCGATATTGCCGGCAATATAAGAAATTTTACCGGAAATCGGCGCGATGATCGCGGTTTTTGCCAATGCCGCTTGAAGTGCTTCAACCGCGGCCCGAGCTTGCCGGATTTGCTCATCGCTGGCGCCGGCAAGTTTGAACTCCAGGGCGTTTCTGGCCGCAAGCCATGCGGTTTGCGCGCCTTGCAAGGAATTTAGGGCGCCGCTCGCGGTTGATCGGGCCGCCGAAAATTCGGATTTGTATCCGTCAATAATCTGTTTGTAGGCGGCGTTGTCGCTGGAAAGATCATTGACCAGTGGCGCCATTGTGTTTGCAAAATCAATAACAGTTTGCAAGTTTTTTTTGGATAGATTTCCCGCGGTTTCAATTTCGTTTTGGCCGGTGTTGCTGACAACTGTGCTTATTGTTTTTTGCCATTCGGAAAACATTGATTCCAGCGCGTATTTTTGGCTGGCGGCCCGGCGCGCCAGCTCGCCATTGACCGGATAAATATCAACTCGTGTGCCGCTTACATTGATTGAAATTAAAAATTCAGCCGAACTTTGCCGAGGATTGGCAAAAAATTTATCAATATGATTGTGTATCGCGTCATCAGCTTTTGCATAAGCGTCTTTGATGGAGTTAATCAGCGCGGATTTTGCTTCTTCACTTGAAGTTTGGGAAAGTTGAATATCTTGCGGCCGCGCGCCTTTTTCCAATTCTTCCAAGCGCGCCCGCGCTTGGTCCGATTGCGCGGCAATATCGCGGTCTTGCAATTTGGCGATTGTTTGGCCGGCGCTCACATTGTCTCCCAGATTGGCGTTAATTGAAACAATCTGCGCGCTAATTTGCGCTTTCAGACTGGTTTGTTTTGCTGATTGCACCGTGCCGCTGTCAAGACTGACGGTGTTTTGCGCCAAATAGTCGCTTGCCAAAATCAGCGATACCGATGGCGTTTGTTCTGTTGTTTGCGCTTGATTTTGATTGTTTATCCGCGCCGCGCCGGCGCCGAAAATTATTGCGATGGCGGCAATTATGAATATCGCGCCCAATTTATGATGTTTGAGAAAGTGGATGAGGTTCATAGTTGTTTTTGATTTTTGATGAATAATGATGCCAGATATTCGCCGTATTGTTTTTGGGGCGCGATCTTGATGCCGTGTTTGTGCTGGAGAACGTATGCGTGCACGGAATTGACCAGCACTTCGGCGGCCAGCCCGCTTTCGTTCACGCCGTAACAGGCCAGCGTCTGCCGCAAATTATTTTTTATTTCAGCCAGCATCGGCAGTATTTTGCCAAAAATTATCGGGTGAATATTGGCCATTTTGATATCCACCGGCCGCAAAACGATTCCGTTTTTCAGACAGATGGAAATGGTGCGGTTGATCATTTCGGCCAGCTCGTTTTTTCCCGATTTGCAAATTTTCAATTCCGCAGACAAATAATTTCTTAATTCAATGATTACTTCTTCCACGATTGCCGCGAAAATTTCTTCCTTGCTTTTGAAAAAATAATAAAGCGAAGGTTTGGCAATGCCCACGTTTTTCGCGATGTCATCCATGGAAGTGGGCGAATAACCGTTTTTCGCGAATAACTTCTTGGCCGCCCGAATAATTTCAACCCTGCGGTTTTGAGTTTCCATTATTTTAATAATTAATAAATGATCATTGGCAATTGCTTACCTACCGTTCGGTAGGCAACAATCAAATAGATACACCTTTCACCCGATTAAGTCAATATGTTATGCTGGGTTATAGCTTGGTGATTGAAAAAGCGGTTCAAAAAAGGTACATTATAGTGAAGTATGGCATTGCGAGCGCGTTTCTATGTAAAATACTAATTGATTATGAATAACGATCTGATGGAGGAAATTGAAGAAAACAAAGAAATTGGAAACGGAAAAAAACTATGATTATAATTTTTTGTTGACGATATTAAATTTAAAAATAATAAGTTGGTATTTTAATTATTTTTTATCGGGAAAAATTCATTTTTATCCTGACAATGCAAAGCAAATGTCTATCAAAATTGCGACCGTAAAGCAACAAAAACCATTTATTGAAATTGTTGATAAAATTTTGGCGATTACCGGATCCGGCGATTATTTGGAAAATCCCGCCAAACAGGCCAAAGTAAAAGAATACGAAAACCAAATTGACCAAATGGTTTATCAGCTTTACGGCCTTACACCAGAGGAGACAAAAATTGTTGAGAAACAAAAATAGTTGAAATATTTCAGGAAAAAATAAAATTCAAAATCACTGAAACTCGGAATAACGAACGATTATGCCCGAAACTAACTCGAATAAATTAAAGAAGGAGCTTGCATCTGCAATTGAAAAAATTGTTAATTCGGATCGTCCCAAAAAAGTAATATTGGCGGGTCCCGGAGCTGGAAAAACAACGCTATTCAAAAAATTACTCGAAAAAAATGACAATGGAGAAAGGAATCAGCTGGTTTTGACTTTTATAAATAATTTAAAGGACGAACTATGTGAAAAACTTTCTCGCCTTGCCCAAGTTTTTACATTTCATGGTTATTGCGTAAAATTATTACATGAAAATCCTCATCTGCGGACGGGGTTGTCAGAAACATTTAAGATATTTCCCTATTTACCAACTTTGATAAAAAAGGATTGGGAAATTTTATATGGGAAGAATGCTCCTCAATTTGTGGGAAATATGCGCAGTACCATAGAAGATGCACAATCTGAATTTTATCTATCGCGTTCTAATTATTATGATACTGTTGGATTTGATGATTCAATTTTCAGAGTTTATTCTGCTTATTTTTGCGGGCGCGTTAAAATTCCAAAATATATGCTCATCTTGGTTGATGAATATCAAGATTTCAACCGGCTTGAAGTGAGTTTGCTGAATCTTTTAAGCGAAAATAATTCTATCGCTGTTGCTGGAGACGATGACCAGGCTCTTTATAGTCAACTTCGTGGTTCCAGTTATGAATTTATTCGCCGTTTGTATCGAGGCGATGAATATGAGAATTGTGAATTGCCATTTTGCCTTCGATGTCCCAAAGTTATCGTGGACTCCTTTGCTGACATAGTAATGGTCGCGCAATATAAAAAACTTTTACCAGGCCGTATAGATAAGCCGTACAAATATTTTGAACCTTATAGGGAACAAGACAGCTTAGTGCATCCAAGAATTAAGGTGCTGGAAATTTCAGCTCAACAGCTAAAAACAAATTATTTTGGGAAAATTATAGCCGATATAATTAAAAAAATTCCGCGGAAATACATAATCGAGTCAATTCAAGAAAATTTTCCTACGGCATTAATAGTTGGACCAAAGCAGTATTTATCACAAATTGCTAAATACCTACGAGATGCAGGATTTATAATTGATTACCATGAAGGCGGGAAAGAATCTTCCACAATAACGCACTCAATGGCGTTGCCCTACCTTAAAGAAGACTCGAAGTCCAATGTGGGGTGGCGTATTGCCATAGAAGCCGATAATCCAGACTTCTCTCAAGGTGCGCTGGAAAAAGCAGCGAAATATCAAAAGCCTTTATTTGGAGAAATAGAAGAAAGCTACAGAGATGCTTTGCTTTTGGAAGCTAATAATTGGGTAAAACCAGAAGAAATTGCTACAAACCAAGTTCCACAAGGGCAGCCGACTATAAAACTAACTTCTTATGAGGGCGCCAAAGGTCTTTCGGCTCAATTTGTATTTATTGTTGGATTGCACAATGGCGACATTCCCAATGACCCGGATCACATAAAGGAATTGGAAATTTTCAGATTCTTGGTAGCATTAACACGCACGCGAAAACAATGTTATATTCTTTGGACTTATCGCTTCGCAGGAAAACCAATGAAACCATCTGAATTTATTAGGTGGATAAACAAGGGCAGTATAGATAAAATTCGAATTGATAAAAATTATTTTTTGGAAAAACAAGATCAAACCCCGTAATATTTATTGAAATTGTTGATAAAATTTTGGCGATTACCGGATCCGACGATTATTTGGAAAATCCTGCCAAGCAGGCCAAAGTCAAAGAATACGAAAAGCAAATTGATCAAATGGTTTATCAGCTTTACGGATTAACGCCCGGGGAGATAGAAATCGTGGAGAAATAAAAAATCTAATATTTTGCGAGGTTGTTTATAGCAAAACCAAATTAAAAAATGGAAAATAGAAATCAACAATTTAATAAATGTGTCTATTGTGGCGGAGTCGCAGAAAACATGGATCATATTCCATCAAAGAATTTGTATAAAGGAGTAAGTATTAATTTAAATCCGATTAAGGTACAGAGTTGTTTAGAATGCAATGAGGGTTTCTCAAGGGATGAAGATTATTTCAGAAATTTGGTTAGTGGATTATTATTGACTGACTCTTTAACAGCGAATTGTCTTTTTAACACAACAGTATCACGATCTCTAAGACGAAGCCCTTCATTGGCACAAAAAATGTTTAGTCAAATGTCGTTGGTTAATTCGTATTCTAATGGTGGAATTTTTTTAGGCAAAAAAACTGCCGTTGAATTAGACTACAAAAGAATTGATAAAATTTTGGATAAATATATAAAAGGATTATTTTTTAATGAATTTAAAATGATTTTGCCACGAAATTGGTTTATTAAACATGTTTTAATTACCAATAAATCAATAGCAACATTTATGCCTTTTTTGAAACAATTAAAGTGGAAAGTTATTCAGAAAAATATTTTTATTTTTGGGTATAATTGGGAACCAAAAACTTTTCAATCAATTTGGGGATTAGAATTTTTTGGAAAGTTATTATTTTATAGCGTTGTCTTTGATCCTCGAGCAGTTCAAATTAAATAAATCGCTAATCGTCGAAATGCAAAATGGTGCAAAATGGTGTCAGTTTTGGTTTTTTAAAGAAAAAAATTTCCGAGGTGTATATACTCTTGTATATACATAAGTATATACGCGCCGAATTTTGAAAAAATTATGGCAAAAGTTAATCAACCGCACAAAGAATATTGGGGAACTGATAAAAAATCGCCCAATACGGTGATTTCGGAAAGGAAAATTGGCGCAAATCCGCCAACGCATAATGTCAGGTGGGTAAACAATATTCGCAAGAATAAAAAACATAAATAATTTTAAAACAGGTGACGAATTTGATCGTAATGGGTCAGAATTCTTGCGGATGGACAATTTTTACTGGCTTGCCCCAAGGGATATGGATGCGTTGGAAATAAAAGAAAAATTTGGTGATTTTATTAAAGATGGGAAGCGGTTGGGGGTTTTGTTTGTTATCCAAAACGGAAAAGAGGGGGAAGGGATTTTGGGGTTGATCACCGCTTGGGATTTGGGGAAAATAAAATTGTAGATTTAAGTATATATTTAAATACGTATTTAAATACGTATTTGAATATGAACAGAAAAATTGAGGACAAAAACATTCGCAAATTGGCACGGAGCGGCAAAACATCGCTGATTGTTGCCATTTGTTTGGTAATTTTCAATATGGTTCTTCGGACAATTCTGTGGGTAGGTTGGCATAAGGGGCGGGTTGGGATATGCTGGAAAGCATATGAAAAATCAACAAACCTCGCTTTCATATTATGAACAATTGCTTAATTTAATCTATCCATGGAAAGTGGCGGACATTGAATTACGAAAAATGATGTCAACTCTGGTTTTTAAAATAATTTATGGCTAAAAACAAAAAAATCGGGTTGGCGCTTTCGGGCGGGGGCGCGATGGGCGCGGCGCATATCGGCGTGATTGAGGAGTTGGAAAAATCAAAAATCAAAATTGATTGCGTTTGCGGGGTTTCCGCGGGAGCGATTATCGGCTTGGTGTATGCATCCGGCGGATTGGCCGCGGTGCGGTGCTTTTATGACGAAATAAATCTGAAATTTTTCAAAAAAAACAAATATCTCGTTTCCGGCGGCGTTGGCGGGGTGATCAAATATATGGAAAAAGTTTTGGGCAAATTGATTGGCCAAAAAAGATTTAGCGATATGGAGATTCCGTTTTCATGTTGTGCCACCAATTTGGCAACCGGCCAAAAAGAAGTTTTCAGTTCCGGCGATCCTTTGGCGGCGGTGATGGCGTCATCGGCCTATCCGGGCGTGTTTTTGGCTCAAAATTTCGGCGGAAAATTCTATATTGACGGAGGCGTAACCCGAAATTTGCCCGCCGAAGAAACCCGCGCGATGGGCGCGGATTTTGTTATCGGGTCGTCAATTTATTCAATTGACAAAATTGATGGCGCGGTCGCGGGAAAGATGAACCGTTTTGAAGTCGCGGCGCGCGCGCTGAATATCTTTGAAAGAGATCTGGCGGCGTTTGAAGAAAGGCAGTGCGATTTTTGCTTTAAGCCCCGCGGCGGAAGGTTTCATTGGTTTGATTTTTTGAAAATGGATGAAATTGCCGATGCCGGACGGAAAAACGCCTCAAAACAGATAAAAGATCTTCTAATGCTGATAAACAATGATTGAAAAACTAAGAAAAGAATTGCGGCAATTGGCTGATCCCCAAAAGGCCGAAGTTTTGCAAAGATATTTCAAAACCGGCAAAGGCGAATATGCCGAGGGCGACAAGTTTTTGGGTATAACTATGCCGGACCAGCGCCGCTTAGTAAAAAAATACTGGAAAGATTTTTCAACCCGCGCGGCGGCAGTTTTGCTGAAAAGCATGTATCACGAAGAACGCATGAGTGCTTTGCTGATTTTGATTGCCAAATTTCAAAAAGCCAATGGCAAAGAAAAAAATGAGATTTTTGATTTATATTTAGCCAATACCAAATTCATTAACAATTGGGATTTGGTTGACATTTCCGCGCCGCATATTGTCGGCACGTATTTGGAAGGCAAGGATAAAGCAATTCTTTTCAAACTGGCAAAGTCAAAAAGCTTGTGGGAGCGGCGTATCGCGATGCTGTCAACTTTTTGCTTCATTAGGAATGGCGATTGCCGTATTGCGTTGGAAATCGCGGAGGTGTTGCTTGGCGACAAGGAGGATTTGATCCACAAAGCGGTTGGCTGGATGTTGCGCGAAATCGGTAAGAACTGCGGCCGGGAAGTTGAAGAGGAGTTTTTGAAAAAACATTACAAAATAATGCCGCGAGTGACACTGCGCTATGCCATTGAACATTTTGACGAACAAAAAAGAAAATACTATTTGGAGCTAAAATAACGCTTGATTAACCTAAATTTTCTTGACAATTTTTTTTGTTTATTTTATTATTCAAGTATGAGTAACTATTTACAGGAGGCTTAAAGAAATGCGAGGTAGCAATAGAGATGATGAAAATCTATCTCGTATGGTATTGTATGGACGAGGATGGCAACGAGTTGTGGATATTACGCTTATTGGTCAGCACCAAGAAGGCGCAAAAGCGGTGGTTGCTGTCGAAATTCCTATTGAAAAGGATGGAAGAAAGATTATTGAGAAGGTTTTTTATGCAGAGATTTTATTCCATCGGGGGTACGATATTAATCCTAGTTTCTGTGTTCTCAATTTCCACATTTCCACATTGGAAGAAATTTTAGGATCTTTGGATATGATTGTGGAAAATAATCGCTGGGAAGCAAAAATGCTCCTTGCCAACGGAGAAACTATTGATATTGATATTAGAAAAAAAGAAGACGATTATTATATCTATATCAATGGTGTCTACGCAGATATAATTGCTCCTGGTTGGTCGTCCCTGAATATGGCCTTAAGACATCTGGCAGTATTTTTTCCCTCCTGACTTGCTTGAATAAATAGTTGTTCCCATTCCTGGAAGTTATGGTGGTGCGTGAGTGCTATGGTGGCGAAAGGGAATGGTTTTTTTAAATAAATTCGGAGAAAAAAGATAATTAAGGCGCATTTTTCAAAATTAAAAAAATAACGCAAACAATATGAATTTTAAAAAATTGTTTTCATACGCGACAATCGTGGTTATGATGTTTGGTTTTTGTCAAAGCGCGCAGGCGTTTATGATAAAAAGCGGCGATGAAATAAACATCCCGAAGGGCGAAACGATCAATGAAACTTTGCTGGCCACGGGTCAATCAATTATGATTGATGGCGATGTGAAAGGCGATATAATTTGCGCCGGGCAGAATATTGATATCAATGGAAATGTTGACGGCGATGTTTTATGCGCCGGTCAGAATATAATGATTGCCGGATCCGTAACCGGAAGCGTGCGCGTTGTCGGGCAGACTGTGAAAATAAACGGATCGGTGGGCAGAAATATCACTGTGGCGGGCCAAACGGTGTCAACCGATTCGGTAATCGCCGGAGAAATGCTTTTCGGTGCGCAGAAGGCGATAATCGGCGGTAAAATTGAAAAGAGCGTTGTTGGCGCGGGCCAATCAATCACAATCGCCGGGGTCATCGGTGGTGATGCTCAATTTCAGAACAATAATTTAACACTCAAAAACGGCGCGGCGGTCAATGGAACGTTGGTTTATGCCAGCGATAAGGAGGCGGTGCGTGAGGAAGGATTTGGTGTTGGCGCGGGCATTGCGCGCCAAGAACCGCCGCGGCGGGATATTGCCGCAAAAATTCTTGCCGAAGAAGAAACGCCGCAAGATAAAATTGCAGGCAAATTGAAAGGGTTGGCATTGAATTTGGCGGTTGCCTTGATTCTGATTTTTTTCTTTAAACGATTTATTCAAAAATTAATTATGGCGATGAGAGCCAGATCCGGAAGAACCCTTGGTTGGGGTTTGCTGATATTGATTGCCGGTCCGGTTGCCATTATCGCGACATTTTTAACCATCATTGGTATTCCGCTGGCGATAATCGCGCTTTTGCTGTATATCGCCGCGCTTTTTAGCGCGCGCATATTGGCGGCAATTGCCATCGGCGAAATGATCGGTGACAGATTTTTCAAAAACCGGCAAATTTCATTTTATTGGCAAGCAACGATTGGAATTATTCTGTGCTGGACAATCTTTGCCTTACCGGTGATTGGATGGCTGTTCTCGGGCGCGGCTCTTGTTTGGGGATTGGGCGGGTTGCGCTATTTGTTCAAAAAAACTCCGGCTGTTTGAATGGATTGCGGCGGTATTTGACAAAAGGGGAAAGGATTTGGTATATTAAAGCCGACCAATAAGGTCGGCTTTTTTGGATGTTTTGCAAAGATGCTTTGAAAGTTGATTTTAATTATGAAGATTTCCACCAAAGTGCAGTATGGGTTGCGGGCAATGGCCTATTTGGCGCAAAACTCAAAAGATAATCGCGCCATATCGGTGCGCGAAATTGCCATTCGCGAAAAAATTCCCGGCGATTATTTGGAAAAAATATTTGCCAAACTCTTGAAAGCCAAAATGCTTGCGGCAAAAAAAGGAGTGCGCGGCGGTTATATTATGATTCGTCCGGCCAATGAAATAAAAATTTCCGAAATTTTTTCCACGTTGGAAAACTCCTTAACCAAGGTTAAATGCATTGATGCCGAATGCGCTCGCGAGCACGGCTGTTTGACCAGATGTTTGTGGGTGAAAATGCAGGCCGCGATAGACGACTTTTTGGCATCGGTTACTTTGGAAGACCTCATCAATAAAAAATTCTAAGCACTAAATCCTAAACTCTAAATAAATTCAAAATTTAAATATTAAAAATTAAAATGGATAGCATTTTGTTTTGAATTTATAATTTTGATATTTGGATTTGTTTGGGATTTAGAAATTGGAGTTTTGGATTTATGAAAATTATGGCTAAAAAAATTATTTCCAAAAAAAGAAAATACGTAAAACCGGCACAGCCAAAGCGGATATATATGGACTATGCCGCCGCCACGCCGGTGGATCCGCGGGTGGCAAAAAAGACAGCCGATAATTTGCCGGAATTTTTTGCCAATTCAATGTCATTTCATTCTTTTGGCCAGGACGCGCGCGGCATTTTGGAGCAAAGCCGCGCGGATATTGCCGGCATTATTAATGCGAATCCAAAAGAAATTGTTTTTACGGGTTCGGCAACCGAGAGCAACAACTTGGCGATAAAGGGCGTTATGTTCGGTAACAAAGATAGGGGCAAGCATTTGATCATTTCGCCCATTGAGCATGCCTGCGTGATGGAAAGCGCGGTGTGGCTGGAACGTCAAGGTTTTGAGGTAACACGCTTGAAAGTTGATGGATATGGCATGGTCAATCCCGCGGATGTTGCCGCGGCAATTCGACCGGACACGGTTTTGGTGTCGGTGATGCATGCCAACAACGAAATCGGCACAATTGAGCCGATTGAAGAAATCGGCAAGATTTGCCGGCAAAAAGGCGTGTATTTTCACACTGACGCGGCGCAAAGTTTCGGCAAAATTCCCATTGATGTTGTCAAAATGAATGTTGATTTGCTCACTGTCAGTTCGCAAAAAATTTATGGCCCCAAAGGCGCGGCATGTCTGTATATAAAAGAAGGAACGAAAATTGAGCCGATATTGCACGGCGGTGGCCAGGAATCGGGATTGCGTTCTTCCACGGTCAATGTGCCGGCGATTTATGGATTTGCCCAGGCCGCGTTGATTGCCAAAAAAGAGATGGCAAAGGAATTCGCGCGCCAGATAAAACTGCGCGATAAATTAATTTCCGGTATTTTGAAAAACATCAGCCATTCTTATTTAAACGGTCATCCGCAAAAAAGATTGCCCAATAATGTTAATGCGCGTTTTGATTATGTTGAGGGCGAGTCAATGATTATTCAATTGGACATTAACGGGATTGCCGCGTCCACCGGTTCGGCTTGCTCTTCGGCAAAACTCACTGCCAGCCATGTGTTAACCGCCATCGGGTTGAAACCCCAAGAAGCGCACGGATCTTTGCGCCTTTCCATCGGCCGCTGGACCAAGGCAAGCGATGTTGATTATGTGCTGAAAATTCTGCCCAAAATTATTCAGCGATTGCGCGAAATTTCCCCCTTTAAAATCAATTGAACTCCAAAGGTCGTTCCTCGGCGTAGCGGAGCGAAGCAGAGGTGCGACCTTGGCAAATTTGAATTTTAGACAATGAAAAAAACTCTATCGAAAACAAAAAAATCGCCGGTTTGCCGGCCCAAGTGCGGAGTTTGCCCAAAGGGCAGAACCGCGGCCAGCGGTCCATACACATCAACAGTGATGGAACATTTTTCCAAACCCCACAACTATGGCAAAATGAAAAACCCCGATGGTGTCGGTAAGGTGGGTAACCTTGTTTGTGGCGATGTAATGTGGCTGTATGTAAAAGTTGCTAAAAACAAAGCAGGAAAAGAAATAATCAAAGATATCAAGTTTGAAACATTTGGATGCGTGGCGGCGATCGCCACTTCCAGCGCGATCACGGATTTGGCCAAGGGAAAGACGTTGGAAGACGCGATTGCCATTGATAAACAAGAAATTGTGCAAAGTTTGGGCGGCTTGCCGCCGATAAAGTTGCATTGCTCGGTGCTGGCGGCGGATGCGTTGGTGGAGGCGGTTTATGATTATTATGCCAAACAAAGCCGCGCGATTCCCAAAGAGCTGGAGGAGAAACATCGGCGCATCAAAAAAGAAAAAGATATTGTTGAGGAAAAATACAAAGATTGGGTGGCAAGGGAAGAGGAAATCCACGGGAAATGACCAATTTCCAATTTCCAATGACAAATAAATGTCAAAATTCCAAATTTAAAAATTAAAAAATCAAAATGCAAATGTAAAAACGCCCCAAGAATATCAAGGGACGTTTTTAATTATTTTGATTTTGCGCTAAAATGCAAAATTGGCGATTAAAAACATTTGTATTGAAATGGCATTGGATTTGAAAAAACTGAATAAGGAACAGAAAAAGGCGGTAACGCATAAAGAGGGGCCATTGTTAATCGTGGCGGGCGCGGGCACGGGCAAGACTGCGGCAATAACGGGGCGCATTGCCTATT
>CAZFZI010000001.1:3856-7113 GCA_964523275.1 uncultured Candidatus Saccharibacteria bacterium | reverse complement strand
GTGGCGGGCGCGGGCACGGGCAAGACTGCGGCAATAACGGGGCGCATTGCCTATTTGGTGGAAAAAGGACTGGCTAAACCCGAGGAAATTTTGGCACTCACTTTTACCGACAAAGCCGCCGGGGAAATGGAACCCCGCGTTGATGATCTGTTGTCGCTGGGGTATGCCGATCTTTGGATATTGACGTTTCATTCTTTTTGCGAACGCGTTTTGCGGAGCAGGGGTTTGGATATTGGTATTTCCAACAATTTCAAACTGATTGACCAGACGGCGGCTTGGATATTGGTGCGCCAGAATATAGAAAAATTCAAGTTGAAATATTATAAGCCGCTGGGAAATCCCACAAAGTTCATTCACGCGCTGGTTGATCATTTTTCGCGGTGCAAAGACCAAGAAATTTTTCCCGAGGATTATTTGAAATATTCAAAAGGAGATATTGAAGAAAAAGAAAAGACACAAGAGGTGGCGCGGGCATATGGGATATATCAAAAACTTTTGCTTGAAAACAATTTGCTTGATTTTGGCGATTTGCTCAATTATGCCACAAGTCTTTTGAAAAAGCGTCCCGCGGTTCTGAAAGAATACCGCGGCAAATTCAAATACATTCTTGTTGACGAATTTCAGGATACCAACTGGATACAATATGAACTGGTGAAGTTGATTGCCGCGCCAAAGAACAATCTAACGGTTTGCGCCGATGATGACCAGGCGATTTACCGCTGGAGAGGGGCTTCGTTTGCCAACATTTTGCAATTCAAAAAAGACTTTGCCAACGCCGCCACCGAAGTGTTGTCGCGAAATTATCGTTCATGCCAGAACATTCTTGATCTGTCGCATCAATTTATACAGGCGAACAACCCCAATCGCTTGGAGTGTATCAATAAAATAAACAAGCGTTTGGTTGCCGATAGCGATTGCTTGGGAACAATTCGCCATTTTCATTTCAAAAGCGCCGATCAGGAGGCCCAAGGGGTTGTCAATGAGATTATAAGGATTTTAAAAGAGGAACCCCGCTCAAAATTTTTTGATTTTGCGATTTTGTTGCGCGCCAATGAAAGCGCCAATGCTTTTGTGCGGGCTTGCGAAAGATCGGGGGTTCCTTGCCAATTTATGGCGCTTAAGGGGTTATATTCAAAGCAATCAATATTGGATATAATTTCCTATTTAAAGCTCTTGGACAATTACCACGAGAATTCCGCGGTTTGGCGGGTGCTGAATATGCCGTTTTTGATGATTCCCAGCTTGGACATTGTTAAAATAACCCAGAATAGCTATAAAAAAGCGCAATCCATTTATGAGTCTCTTGAAAATTTTTCCCTGATTGACGGGCTGAGCGTTCACGCGGTTGCCGGAATTGCCAAATTGATGAAGATGATTGAAAACCACAGCCGGATGGCGCGCGAGAAGAATGTTTCCGAGCTGGCTTTGTCGTTCTTGGAGGATTCCGGATATTTGGAACATTTGGTGCGCCAAGATCGCCGCCAAGAGATTGGCTATATCGCTCAATTTTACAATAAAATAAAAGAATTTGAGATATCCAACATTGATCCGAATTTGAAAAAATTTGTTGATGATATCAATATGGAAATGGAATCGGGCGAGCAGGGGAAGCTTGATTTTGATCCGATAAAAATTCCTGACGCGGTGCAAATTATGACAGTGCATAGCGCCAAAGGATTGGAATTCAATCATATTTTCATCGCGGATCTGGTTGATCGGAAATTTCCAACAATTGAACGGTCGCAAGGAATCGCGATTCCCGAAGCTTTGGCAAAAGAGCCGGCCGCGGAAGGGGATGCTCATTTGCAAGAGGAACGCCGGTTGTTCTATGTGGCGATGACCAGAGCCAAAAAGGGACTGTATTTTGTTTCAGCTTCGGATTATGGCGGCGCGCGGCCCAAGAAAGTGTCGCGATTTTTGCAAGAAATGGGCTATAGCGACGACAACTGCGAAGAAGAAGTGAAAAACATAAAGATCACGCGCAGCTATCGCCGACCGCCGATACGCGCGGCCTTGCCTTCTCATTTTTCGTTCACCCAGCTGGCAACTTTTGAAAAATGCCCGATGCAGTATAAATTCGGCCATATCTTGAGAGTTCCCGTTCGCGGGAAAGCGTTTTTCAGCTATGGGAAAACCATGCATAACGCGCTGTATGAATTTTTGTTTGAGCTGGACGGCAAAAAAGGAAGCCTGAAGCGCTTGACGGATATCTATAAAAAAAATTGGATTAACGAATGGTATGACAACAAAGAAGAAAGCGATGCCTATTATCGCCAGGGGATGGAGTCTTTAAAAAATTTTTGGCGTGATTTTTCAACGCGCCGCCCAAAAATTCTAAAGATCAATGGCGCGCCGGCACTTGAACAAGATTTCAATCTAAAAATTAACGGCTATGCGATAACCGGGAAGATTGACCGCATTGATGAAAACAAAAAAGGAGTTGAGATCATTGATTATAAAACCGGCACTCCCAAGGAGCGGTTGCGTCCCGAAGACAAAATGCAATTAATGATGTATCAGATCGCGGCAAAAGATGTTTTCGGCGTTGATTCCGACAAGCTCACGTATTTTTATTTGAACAACACAAAGCCTCTGTCTTTTTCTCCCGGTGGCGAAGAAATTGAAAATGAAAAAGAAAAAATTAATAACATAATTCAAAAGATAGTGAAAAGCGACTTTCGCGCCAAGCCGGGATGGCAGTGCGAGTGGTGCGAGTATAAGGATATATGCGAATTTGCCAAAAAAAGATAATTTTTTGTCTGTTTTGCCAAAATATTTTGTGGTATTATTCAATTAACAGTTTTAATGTTATATTTTGATTTAATTCTTAAATCCTAAATCTATGAATTCTTTTGTTAAATTTATTTTCACTGTTTTGGGTGGGGTTTTGATCGGTTTGGGTTTGGGCATTTTGGCGCACAAAAACGAGATAATGACGGTTTCGCAGTTTGAAGCGGCGATGATTTTGAGTTTGATCGCCGGAGGATTTTTTTTGGCCTTGGGACTGCCCGGAAAAAAAATTGGCAACGACGACGAAACCGCGCCGCAAAACCCCGGTCAATCTCCGCAAAATTGAATTTCCTCTTTCCTTTTTTGCGTTTTGTGTTAAAATCCGCTTGTGTTGATGTGCTGATTTTTATGTTTTTTCATTAGCTCATTGCTCATCAACTCATTGCTATTTTTGCCAAGGTAGCTCAGTTGGCAGAGCAGCGGTATCGTAAACCGCAGGTCGGGGGTTCGAAGCCTCTCCTTGGCTC
>CAZFZI010000001.1:0-3756 GCA_964523275.1 uncultured Candidatus Saccharibacteria bacterium | reverse complement strand
TCGGGGGTTCGAAGCCTCTCCTTGGCTCCGTGTGAAATTTTTTGAAATATCCCCGTTTGAGGGATATTTTGATTTTTGGAGCGATTTTTGGTAGATTGGAGTTGTGGACAAAATTTTATGCCTGACGCAAACGAAAAAATCAAGGAATTGCAGGATAACCTCCATCTTTTGATGGAACGCCTTTGACTTCGCAAAAAAGGTTGAAAAAATAAAAGAATTGGAAGAACAGGCGGCGCGTCCGGATTTTTGGGGTGTTCCCGAACAGGCGGCGGCAATTTCCGAAGAATTGGCGGATCTGAAAAATTTCGTTGGCGATTTGGAAGATTTGCAAGCGGAAATTGAAATGACGGAGGAGGCGGGCGCGCGAGAAACCGATATTGAAGCGATTGCGCGAAAAATTGCGAAAAAAGAGGTGTTGTTTTTTTTGTCGGGCAGATATGACAAAGAAAACGCGATCTTAACCATTCATTCGGGCGCGGGCGGGCAAGACGCGCAGGATTGGGGCGCGATGCTGTTGCGGATGTATTCCCGTTATTGCCAGCGCCAGGGGTTTAAAGCCTCAATTATGAACGAATCGTTCGGTGATGGCGTTTATGAAAACAGGGTTGGCTATAAAGAAGTTTCGGTGTATATTAAAGGATTGACGGCATACGGTTATTTGAAAAAAGAAGCCGGCGTGCATCGCTTGGTGCGCAAATCTCCTTTCAACGCCAAACATTTGCGCCAGACGTCGTTTGCGCTGGTGGAGGTTTTTCCGGAATTTCCCAAAAACGATTTAAAAGAGTTGGAATTGCGTCCGGAAGACATAAAAATTGATTTTTATCGCGCGTCCGGTCCGGGTGGCCAGTATGTCAACAAGCGTGAATCGGCGGTGCGCGTGACGCACATTCCCACGGGAATTTTTGCCACTTGCCAAACCGAGCGTTTGCAGGGGAAAAACAAGGATCGGGCGATGGAAGTTTTGAAAATGAAGCTTTTCCATTTGTTGCAGGAATCGCGCGAGACTGAATTGTCGGCAATCAAGGGAGAGAGATTATCGGCCAGCTGGGGCAACCAAATCCGCAATTATGTGATGGATCCCTATCAATTGGTCAAGGACACGCGCACAGGAATTCAAACGAGCCAAATTGATGAAGTTCTGGATGGTGATTTGGAAAAATTTATTGAGGCGGAAATTAAATTAAATTAAAAATGCAAAAATCAAAATGACAGTGCAAAATTTAAAAATATTAAATTTCAAAATTTGTTGATTTTGAATTTTTAATTGTCATTTTTAACTTTGATTTTTTAATTTTAAATTTGTGATCAGATTTAACGATATTACAAAAATTTATACTTCGCGGGGGGCCGGCATCAACAATGTGGTGGCGCTGGAGGGGATTTCTTTCGGTGTTGACCAGGGGGAATTTGTATCAGTCGTGGGCCGCTCGGGCGCGGGCAAAACCACGCTTTTTAAATTGATATTGGCCGAAGAAAAGCCCACGCAAGGGAGCATTTTGTTTAACGACCAAAACATATACAAATTAAACTCGGGTAATTTGAATCGCTTGCGGCGCAATATCGGCGCCGTTTTTCAGGATTACAAGCTTTTACCCAATGCAACAGTCTATGAAAATATCGCCTATGTGATGAAAGTGATTGGTGCCAAAGATTCCGAAATTAAATGCAATGTGCCGCGCATTTTGGAGATTGTGGAATTGGAAGACCGGCAACAGAATTATCCGGCCGAACTTTCCGGCGGCGAGCGTCAGCGCGCCGCCATCGCGCGCGCCTTGATTCATCGTCCGGACGTGGTTTTGGCCGATGAACCCACGGGCAACTTGGACCCCTACCACACACTGGATATTTTGAAGCTTTTGTTGAAAATCAATGAAATGGGAACCACCGTGCTTTTGGCCACGCACAATCGCGAGATTGTCAATAAATTAAAAAGGCGAGTGGTAACTTTGGAAAAAGGCAAGGTGATTCGTGATGAGCAAGTGGGCCGGTTCGCGCTGTAAATTGCAAACGTTAGATTCCAAATAAATTTAAAATTTGAAAATAATTATGCTTACATCTTTCAGGCGGATTATCGCTTTGGGCTGGCAAAATCTGGCGCGCGACGGCGGCATTGCCGTTGCCAATGTGTTTATCATTATGATTCCCATTTTGCTCACTTCGGCACTGTTTTCTTTGAACGCCGCCGGTGATTTTTTGGTCAAAGAATTGCGCCAAAAAGCCGACATTTCAATTTATTTCAATGAAAGCGTTTCCGAAGATGATATTTTGCGCGTGAAAGACAAAATCAGCCAGATTCCGGCGATTGGAAAAGTGGAATATATCTCCAAGGACATGGCGTTGGCCGATTTTCGCGCCAGATATGAAAACAATCCGATTGTGATGGAATCTCTGGATGAAGTTGTTGGCAATCCGTTGCCCGCGCTTTTGCATGTGGGTGCCGATTCGCCCGATCAGCTTGAAGAAACAGCGTTGTTGTTGGAGCAAGACGATTACAGTGATTTGATTTATGAAATTAACTATAACGAACGCAAAGAAGATATTCAAAAAGTTTTCGCGTTTACCAAAAACGCGCAAAAAATCGGTTTGTGGCTTTTTGCGATTCTGGCGTTAATTTCGGTGATGGTAACTTTCAACACTGTGCGCATGGCGATTTTGAGCCGCAAGCGGGAGATTGGCATCCAGCGCTTGGTTGGCGCGTCGCGCTGGTTCATTCGCGGCCAATTTTTGGTTGAAGGGTTGATCTTCGGCCTTTTGGCCGGATCGTTGTCGTTTTTCGCGGCTTCGGCGGTTTGCTGGTGGGCCGGGCCGGTGATGGCCGGAGCGCTGTCGGGAATGGATCTGTGGGATCATTTCATCGCCAACCTGCCGGTGATTTTGGCGATGCAATTTGGCATCGGCATCGGATTGGGCGCGTTTTCCAGCCTGATCGCGGTGAGCCGCCATTTAAAAGTTTAGGCCTTATTTGAAAACAACATCCGCGTCCTTGCTTGCGGTTTCACCCCATCTTTCATTTTTTCTTGGTCGCGAACTTTTCAATGCAGCGATGCCGCGCCTCAAATTTTGCTTGGTCAAAAAAAGAAATCTGGGCAAATCCGGCAATCAATCTGCAAATGTTGTTTTCAAATAAGGCCCTTGGGGGTTTTGCCAGTAGCCATTCGCTGGGGTTGAAAAATAAAGTCAAAATACAAGTTTGACGAGGTCGCACCTCGCCGATTACAGCGAGGAACGACCCCAGAATACACTGCCCAGTGAATGGTTAATTTTGCCATCCTTGCTTAATTGTGCGAAATTGGTATAATCAGCCAGTGTTTTGTCCGTAATTTTGATAAATATTGCGGGATCGTATAATGGTAGTACAACGGACTCTGAATCCGTTTATCATGGTTCGAATCCATGTCCCGCAGCCGCGTAAAATTCGTCGCTACACTCCTCATCACGCGGCTTAACAGCCGGGTGTTTGGAATACATAAGCCGTATATTGTAAGCATAATTTTGCGCGAGTCGCGCGGCGAGCAAGCGAGCTTTACGCGACAGCATCTAATTATAGATATGTATTGGATCTATATTCTTGAAAACTCAAACGATAAATCTTGGTATATCGGTTATATCTCCAATTTAGAAGGCGGTTTTTAGCAAATTCCAAAATTTGATGTATATATTCAAATATATATTTGAATATATACATTCATTGAATTACGAAATTGGCATTTTGTTGGAATTTTTCAACAAACGTGCCAGAATTACGTGTTGTTGAAA